>JAIEEY010000377.1 GCA_029067205.1 Lachnospiraceae bacterium | reverse complement strand
TGTTTCTGTAATTTGTCAACTAATCATTGTGGATTTTGAAACACGCCTAATTTACTTTATGATTTAAAACAGATTCCTGAAATAAACTGTCAAATAATTGGAACGGGCAATACTCGTAAATTATGTGATTCATATGCATGGAACTTAAGTAAATTTCTGTTTGAAATGAGAAATGACGGAAAGAACGGGCTTTTCGATGTGGTCTATCTTGATGGAGCGCATACATTTATCCATGATGGCTTGGCATGCTGTTTGTTGAAAGAACTGTTAAAGCCGAATGGGTATCTAATATTTGATGATATGTTTTGGGCATGTAGAAATAACGAAAAGGTGTATTTAAAATGGAAAGAATTATATACTGAAGAACAATTGGCGGAGTATCAGGTGCAAAGAGTTGTAAATGCATTTATGATTGAGGATGATCGTTTTCATCAGATATATATGACTCATTCATTTAACCCGTTGGTAGCGGTGTTTCAGAAAAACCAATAAGGGCAGGACGATGAGATGTGTGGCGGGATGTCTTGTGATTTGTCTCTGAGATTAAATGCATTACGGAGATAATATTTATAAAATGAAAAGATAAGATAGAAATATTGTGGCGAGGAAGAAAAATGAATACATCGAAATACTATAATAGAAAATATTTTAATTGGCAAAAGTCGGGTGGAGAATTTGGAGGTAAAGCTAATTTATTTAAATTTGAAAAATATATAAAAGAAACAAGCGATGTTCTTGATTTTGGATGCGGCGGAGGATATTTACTTGCTAATATTAATACACAGGGTAGAAAGATAGGAATTGAGGTAAATCCTGTAGCAAGGGCAGAAGCTCAAAAAAGGGGAATAGAATGTTTAGAAGATATAACGAAGGTTGATGATGCAAGTGTGGATATTTTAATTTCTAATCACGCTTTAGAGCATGTGGATAATCCTTTTTTCTATATTAATGAGTTTAAAAGGGTTATTAGGCCAAAGGGGAAAATTGTGTTGTGTGTACCGCATGAAACTAATGAAAAGATAAATTATAACGATTCAAATATGCATTTATATACATGGAGTCCGCAGAATTTATATAATTTATTGACTGTCAATGGATTTAAAGTAAATGAATGTCAAAGGCTGTGTCATGCATGGATGCCAAATTGTAGGAAAATACAGTCATTAGTTGGATGGAATATCTTTAATAAGTTGTGTATTCTATATAGTAAAATGAAAAGGCAGTATCAGGTTATTGCAGTTGCGACAAAACGGAATCAGTGACAAAAATAATAAGGGATTATGTGTAACAGATTGGAGTACAGAGGTAATATTTATAAAATGAGAAGGCAAGATAGAAATATTGTGGCGTTTTATCCTTATTCTTTGTGTCAGACCTCGTATATTTACACTATGCAGGGGTTTCTTGAAAGCAAATATAAAGTGATAGATTATTTTGATTTGTTAAATGGGGTATATGATTTATGGGAGATTCGAAGTATATATTTAAACTGGCCCGAAAATATGGTTAAGGATAAAGATATCAGGCTGATAAAAAAGGCAAAATGCTACGGAGTAAAGATTGTGTGGGTTTATCACAATAAGATTCCACATGATTCTGACATAACAGATATGGTAACAAGAAATACAAGGTTTCTTATCAAAATAAGTGATGTTATAATTATCCATTCCCGTCAAAGCGTTGAAATTTTAAAACAATTTGAACCCAAATTGAAGTATGAAAAAGTTAGATTTTTGGCGCATCCGGAATTTGTAGGCGATTACTTTGGATACGCTCATCCAGATAAAACGCCGGGAAATAAAGATTGTTTTCTTTTTGCATTCTATAGTCTAATCAGACCATACAAGAATATTGAAATTCTTATTAATGCTTTTAACAGGCTGAACAAATCATATGACTGTAGGTTGGTTATTGCTGGATATTCTCCATCAGAGGAATATTTTAGTTCATTGAAAGAGATAGCGCAAAATAATGACAAGGTAACTCTTTGCTCTCAATATATAAATTCGTTGGAGATGGCTGTTTATTTAGAACAGGCAGACATACTGGTTTTACCGTATAGTTATAAAAGCGCAATGAATTCGGGAACTATGATTATGGCTTTTTCATATAAAAGGACGGTTATTGTACCAGATATTTGTATGGCAAATGATTATGATGATTCTTTAATTTATAAATATACTTATGGGGACGAGGAGAATCATATCCAAGAGTTACATAAGAAAATGGAGATGGCGTATAAAGACGGAAAAGAACGATGCCGAGAAAAAGGGGAAAAATTATATAACATAGTAACACAGGATAATGCAAAAAATAAAGTAAAAGAGGAATTGATTAGTATAGTATAGGGATTTTTGTATGATTTTATTTTTATGGATAGTTAGTTGTATTGTATGTATACTCTTGGGGAGATATCTCGGGGATAAGAAGATAAAGAAAAAATTGAGGGCAATACTTAACAAAAAGTCTGAGTTGCAAATAGCGTCTGATTATAGAGCTGATTTATTATACAAGTGGCTTGTTGCTGAAAAAAGGAACATAAATATTTTATCTATTTTGAATAATATAGAAACAGAGAATATAGGAATATATGGCTATGGGGTTGTGGGAAAACAGTTAGCAAGGGATATGAAAGATGCCCACACTAAGATTACCTGCATTATTGACAGAAATGCACGTAATATAGAATGTGATTATCCGATTTATACGTTAGATGATAAATTGCCGGAATTGGATATGATTATTGTTACCAGTGTAAACTTGAATGAAGTTAAGAATCATATTAAACAAGGGGGATGTAAGATAATTTTATTAAGAGACATTTTAGAATTAGCTATAGAACGAGGACAGCGGAGTGGGGGTAAATAATATGCTAGTATACGGGGATAATATTTGGGCATTAGAGAACATAGAAAGGGAAATTGAAGAATTTAAAGAAATATATGATAATAGACCGATTATTGACAATAGGGGCGGTATGTCAAGTACACATTTATTTTGGTCTTGGTATGCCATGAAAACTCTAAAACCTCAGTATATTATTGAAAGCGGTGTATGGAAAGGACAAGGAACATGGTTATTTGAGAAGGCATGTCCTAATGCACAGATTTTTTCCATAGACATTAATCTGAATCATAGAGAGTATATATCAGAACGAGTGAAATATTTTTCAATAGATTTTTCCTGTATTGACTGGTCTTTTATCAAAGACAAAGAAAAAACCGTAATTTTTTTTGATGATCATCAGAATGCATATGATCGACTGATGCAGATGAAATTTATGGGGTTTCAACAAGCGTTATTTGAAGATAATTATCCTGAAACAGAGGGTGATTGCTATTCTCTAAAGAAAGTTCTGCTCGGAGTCGGGTTTGAGGAAACGGATAAAATAATTATTCCGCCAAATCATGCACATTCTATGTACTTCAAAGAGAACGTCAATACATATTTTGAGTTTCCACCCATTTATAAGACGGATCATGTCAGGTGGGGAGGAGTATGGGACGATGTACATTACCCGACCCGAAAACCTATTTTGGATAAGGTCGATACAGAGATGCAAAAAATATTGTATGCAGAATCAAAAGATTATACATGGATATGCTTTTGCAAATTAAGGGGTTAACTTATGGAGAAAAAGGTAAATTGTATTGTAAAATTTATATTGCGAGTTCAGTATAAAGTACCGCGTGTTGTTTGGGCGGGGTCTTCTTATGGCGGGTTTTATGTTGTGCCGCTTAAATCAATGTATAACGGAAAGGCATTTTCATTTGGTATAGGAGCTGATATTACATTCGATAAATATTTGATGGATAAATGGGACATGAAGGTGTATGGATTTGATCCAACTCCAAAATCCTGTAATTGGGTAAAGCAGTGCTGTGCTGATATAACAAATTTTCACTTTTATGAGTATGGTATTTCAAACGAGGACGGAATAAAAGACTTTTATCTGCCCAAAAATCCGAGAGATATCTCAGGATCTCTTATTAAGAATGTTACTACAAATAGAAAAATTCAGATCCCTTTCAAGTCTATAGGGACAATTATGAAAGAACTTAGCATAGACGAAGTAGATATTCTCAAATTGGATATTGAAGGCTCTGAACTGGAAGTTATACCAGATATTTTAAAAAGCGAACTGAAATTTAAGCAGCTGTGCGTTGAAATACATTATAGATTTTGGGAAAAACACAAATACTGGTATTTATTTAAATTAATCAGATTATTGAACAAGGTAAACTATTATATAGTTGCAGTGTCATCATCTTATGAAGAAATAACACTGTTAAAGAAGGAATAGGCATGAACATATTATATTTGAATCTTTACGATGAATTTGGCGGGGCAGAGAAAATATGTAATATATTATACAATCAAGTTTCGTCAGGAGATAAACATTTTCGTTTCGTATTAGCGGGAGACAAGGATAGTGATAAAAATTCGTATAGCTTATTTTCACAACATGCTTTTAAAGAGATAGAAGAATATCTGATAGAATCTGATTTGTTGAAAAAGATAGTGAGGATATTGGCATTGATATGCATTGTGCGGATCATATTAGTGAAACGGATAGATGTGGTACATTTGCATAATACGCATGACTATTTAATTAGTTGCAGAGGGATAAAAGTACTTTTGAAGTTTGTCCCTGTCGTGTGGACTCTTCATGATATGTGGTCTATGACCGGGTACTGTACGTATTCGGCCAAATGTGCCAGATGGAAAGATGGGTGTAGAAAATGTAAAGATTTATCAGCAAATCGGGTCTTGAGTAAGGATATGCCAGAAAGGTTCTTTTTACAAAAGAAAGCGTTATTTACAGAAAATCATTTATATCGAGTATGTCCTTCAAAATGGCTTTATAACATGATAAAGGACAGTGGGATCGGGGTAAAAAATCTGCTCTGGATACCAAATGGTGTTGATATAGAAACTTTTCGAAGAATTGATAAAAAAACAGCGCGAAGAAAGAATCATTTGAACGACAATAAAAAGTATTTATTATTTGTTGCTGCATCAGCAAATAATAAAAAGAAAGGCATGGATTACTTATTAGATGCAGTTAAGATGCTTAACGATGTGAAGAATTTGGAGATTTTGGTTATAGGGAATGCGGAGCATAAAATTTCAGGAAACGGTATACCTGTTCATAGTTTGGGGTATATTTCGGAGGAAAAAGTATTAAATGAAATATATGCAGCAGCAGATTTATTTATTCTTCCAAGCATAGAAGACAATTTTCCCTGTACAACTTTAGAGGCCATGGCGTCGGGGACACCAGTTATTGCATTCAGGGTAGGAGGTATTATTGAACAAATAGATGAGGAATCGGGATTTTTGGTAGATGAGATTTTGCCGGGGGAATTAGCAATGAAGATCAGAATGGCATTATCAGATCAGGAAAGGTTAGGTGATATTTCGGAAAAGGCTTATAAAAAGAGTGTGGATTTATTCTCGGCTAATAGCATGAATGACAAGTATAGAATATTGTATAAAAAAGCCGTAAAGAAATATAGGAGTTTCAAATGAAAAAACTACTGTTGGTCAGACCATTTGCTAATGTCATGAATATAAACACTTACAATTCGCAGGAAATAGGTTTGTGTAAAGCTTTTTGTCGATTGGGCTTTGACTGTGATATTGTTTATTTTTCAAAGACGAATCATGAAGAGATAGTATTTCGTGACAAAAAAAACAGAATTAAAATAATATGGAGAAGAGGTGTAGTATTCGGAATAAGGGCAATTTATCCTGATTTTTTGAATCCTCTTAAGTTATGGAAATATAATATTATTATTTCCAATGAGTACGATCAAATTATGAGTATCCTTCTGGCATTGCTTCATAGAAATGTATATATATTTAATGGACCTTATTTTAATGCGTTTGAAAATGAAAAAAAAATGAAAGCATATGATTTAATATCTGTACCAGTGTGCAATGCATTTGTAAAATACATTTTTTCAAAAACAGATGATGCCACAACATTTTTGAAGAATAAAGGTTTGAAAAAAGTAGTAACTGTAGGAGTCGGACTGGATATTTCTAAGATTTACAAAAAGGCAAGTGCTTGTAATCAGGTAATGATGAATGATCATGAGGGAAAGCACAATATTCTTTATGTGGGAACTGCGGAAAAAAGAAAACGTGTTGGGTTTATCATGAAGGTGTTTGAGGTTTTATGCAATGAAAGGGATGATGTACAGCTTGTTGTTGTAGGTATAAAAGATAAAAGAGAAATAAATCGTCTTTTAAGATTAATTGATGTTGTTTACAGAGACCGCGTTTCTTTTTTGGGGAAAGTAGATAATCAGCGGATGGCGGATATATATCAACATGCAGATTGTCTTGTTTTGGCATCTGATGAGGAAATATTCGGAATGGTGCTTCTTGAAGCTATGTATTTCAAAACGCCATGTATTGCGAAGAATGTAGCTGGACCCAAAACTGTTATTGATCATCAGATAAATGGGATCCTGGAGACGGACTATAATGTTGGAAAGTGGAAAGATGATATTGAATATCTGTTAGATAATCCCGATGTGAGAGCGAGTATGGGGAAGAATGCTTATAATAAAGTAATGTCTGAGTTTACTTGGGGTAAAATAGTATATAAAATGTTTAAGAGTTGAACAGGCAGAAGTGATGCTGCTATAAATGAATTTTGCCAATAAGTTTTTTATGGTGATAACGGAAAGGGTATAAAATGAAACAAATAACAGAAGGTAAAGTATATAAAAGCATAGAAAAGTATGTCGGGAATGAAAAGAAATTGTTTATTATTTATCCCTATGGAAACAGAGGGAAGATGGTGGAGCAGATATTGCGGGAAACCTATAATATTCAGGATTGTGTGCTTTCAGACAATCAGCCGACAAAAGAAAATATTCTATCAGTAAACCAACTGAGCGATTTGCAAGGAGATTATGTTTTATTGCTTTGCTCGGATAACCCAAGAATCTATCAGGAAATTCGAGTAAACCTGAAAGATAAATTTTATGGTGAGATATGTGATCTTGCAGAAGTGGATGATGATGAGGTTGTATACGAACCATTTTATTTTAAGAATTATAAAATGCAGATAGAAGAAGTAAATTCAGAACAGCTTAAGCAGGTTTTCGCACGGACGAAAAGGGCATGGGAGAAACTTGGCAAAGAAGAACCTTATTTTTCTGTGATAACACATGATGAAATGAAAACAGAAAATTTGACAGCAGAGGTAATTTCAAGGTTTTTCCAGAGCGGGAATTTAAAAACAATTGAGATTATAAGTTCCCTGAAAAGAAATGGAGTGAGTAACCTTGAAAGGTTGAGTGTTTTGGAATTAGGATGTGGATGTGGACGCATTACCAAGAGTCTTGCCCAGAATTTTGGACATGTTGATGCGGTGGACATTTCAGAGGGTAATCTGAGAGTCGCAATGGAGCATATTAAAGACACGAATGTGGAGTTCTTTTTAATGAAAGAGGTTGAAGATTATTTGAAACTCCCTCAGGCGGATGTCATATATTCGTTTATTGTATTACAGCATAACTGCCCTCCTGTTATAGAATATATATTGAATGTTATGATGAATAAGGTGAATCCCAATGGCATTCTTATGTTCCAGGTTCCGACTTATTATTGGGGATATACTTTCTGTTACGAAGAGTATATGAGGCAGCCTGAGGGGATGGAGATGCATTGTTTTCCACAAAACAGAATATTTGAACTTGCATATGAAAATCAGTGTATTCCGTTAGAAGTATATCCATATTTGTGCACCGGACAACCGGATCATTCAACGATGTTTATTTTTAGAAAAAAATAGTGGAGAGATGTGGTTATGTCAAAGAAATTTTATACTGAGGATGTTATGGCATCTATAAAAAGGCAAATAAAGGATGAGAATATCCCAGTTAGGGAGCAGTATTTGGCCAGTGGGTATTATGAAAGGAAAATGACGGAATACCGGAAACAGAAAGAAATTGTGATATTTGGTTCTGGAAATTACGGAAGAGATCTATATAAAATGTTAAAGATTGAAGGTATTCAAACTGTGAAATGTTTCTGTGATAACGGAGGGGCAAGACAGGGGAGGGAATTTGGCGGGCTGGATATCCTGTCACCACAGGAGGCTGTTGAAAGGTTTCCAGAAGCGATGTACATTATTACTCCAAGGGGGTGGGGGGATGAAATATTAAGGCAGTTAGCGGATATGGGGATCAAGGTGCCGCAAATATCAGTTTTTGTTCTGGAATTGGCAGAATTGACAGAACGATTATAATAAACCCTTTTTAGAGTTGATGTTTGGGCGAAGGAATGGTGGAAAATATATATGAAAAAAAATAAGATTGTGTTTGTGGTGCAAAGATATGGAATGGAGGTGAACGGCGGGGCAGAATATCATTGTCGTGTTTTGGCAGAACACTTGACGGAGAGATATGATGTGGATGTTTTTACAAGTTGTGCAAGAGATTATATGCCATGGGATAATTACTATTTGGCGGGCTCATATATGTTAAATGGTGTTACGGTATACAGATTTCCCGTTGAAAGAACAAAGGATCAAGGGCGTGTGCTTGAATTGTCGGCCAGGGTAAACCGGGGGGATCGGGACTCAGAGAAGGAATGGATTGATGAAGTAGGACCTTATTGTCCCCGATTGATTGCTGCTTTAAAAGATAGTGCGGACCTATATAACGTGGTCATCTTTTTCGGGTATAATTTTTATCCCTCCGTAGTCGGACTGCAGTTGGGATTGGAGCATACGATTCTTATTCCCACGGCTCATGATGAATCGAATATTTACAAAGACATATGCCGCAGGACTTTTCATGCTGCAAAGGCTTTTTTATATAACAGTGTGGAGGAGAGGCAGTTTTTGATCGATCAATTTGAAACCGGAACCAGACCCGGGCGGCTGACTTGTGTAGGGATTGATCTGCCGGATGTAAGCCATGCGGAAATGCCAAGAGGATACGAACAGTGTCAGGATTATGTTATTTATGTTGGAAGAGTTGCCAGGGGGAAGAACTTCAGGCAGTTGAACAGGTATTTTATCCAATATAAGCAGAGACATGACACTGACCTGAAATTGTTGGTTCTAGGGCGTGTGGATAATGAAGAGAAGCTTTCCTATCATGATGACATTATTTATGCAGGGTACGTTTCGGAGGAGGACAAGACGCTCTTTATGAAAAATGCGAAACTCTTGATCATGCCTTCCATGTATGAAAGTCTGTCACTGGTCATTCTTGAAAGTATGGCATTAGGAATCCCTGTATTGGTGAATGAGGACTGTGCAGTTTTAAAGGGACAGTGTATTAGGAGTAATGCAGGGCTTTATTATTCAAACTATACAGAATTTGAGAAAGCTTTAGACTATATGCTTACAGATAAGGAAATTTACTCCCAGATGGCAGAGAATGGGATGGAATTTGTGAGAAACAATTATAACTGGCAGTATGTTGTTGAAAACGTAAATTCATTAATTGAAGAAATAGGAAAGGAGAATGAGTAATATGAAAAAAGGAGTAGTTGCTGCATTATTTGCTGTAGGAGGGGCGGCTTTGGGAGCCGCAGGAGTAGGCAAAACTTTGAAGAAGAAAGTTGATTATAAGTCAAAAATGTCGGAAAAGCATTTGGCATTATACCTCTTAATGAACCAATGGGTAAAAGTTAAACAGGAAAATAAATCAATCGCTGATTACTTAGAAGAGAATGGTTATAAAGAGATTGCTATTTATGGAATGAATTATGTCGGTGAGACCTTGCTGGATGAACTGACAAATTCAAATGTAAAAGTAAAATATGCGATTGATAAAAATGCTAATTCCATTTATTCGGATGTTGATGTTGTAACACCAGACGATGAGTTAACGGAAGTCGATGCAGTTATTGTTACTGCAATAACATTTTTTGATGAGATTGAAGAAAATTTATCAGAAAAGATGGATTGTCCCATCTTATCAATGGAAGATATTTTATATGAGGTATGAGAGAGTGGTTTAGGGCTGTGTCAACGAGTTAGAGATGGATTTATTCCTATGGGCAATGAGCTCAGTCAAATGTCCGTCAGTATGCTGGCGGACATTTGACTGAGGTAATAAAGAATATTGGTCAGGTAAGACGGCAGGTAATTTTAATGATAACACATAACGCATCGGTTGATAATTTTATAGAGTATATCAAAGATAAAGATATCTATATATATGGGGTGGGGGACTTCTATCGGAGACTGTCCAGAAAAGTAATCTACCGGGATATCCATAAAAGAGTAGTTGGCTATATTGATAACGGTAAAAAAGGTGAAATGCTCCATATTTCAGGGCAGGAATATAGTATTCATGGAGTTGATTTTTTAAAGTCGGTTAAAAGTGGTATCGTCCTGCTGTGTGGGACGACATATCTTGATGAAATGTACAGACAGCTCATTTCGCAGGATCTGTCAGATGAAATAGAATGTTTTATTATGCCGTTAATTTGGCTTGTTTCAGATGGTAAAGATGATCCGGAAATAGCGAGTTGTCTGAATAGGCAAAGCCATTCACAACCAATTATACATAATAGAATAGAAAAGAAAATTCATTGTTTTTGGTTTAGTGGGGAAAAAAAACCGGAGAAATATCAGAAGTGTATTGACACATGGAAATGTGTATGTCCGGATTATGAGATTATTGAATGGAATGCAGGTTCCTATGACTATGGAAAGAATTTATTTGTAAAACAGGCTTACGAAAAAAAGAAATGGGCATTTGTATCGGATTATGCACGACTTGATGTGATCTATCATTATGGTGGGATTTATCTGGATATGGATGTAGAACTGATTAAAGATTTTTCACCCTTTCTTAAATTTGATGCCTTTTTCAACTATGGAGTGAGGCATTTAATAGAACTGGGGTCGGGATTTGGCAGTGTGAAACATAATTCGTTTATTGGTTCATTGCTTAAGTCATACGAGGATGTTGCGTTTCTGGACAAGGATGGAAAATCCCAGACAGAGAAATTTGTTCAGCCCGTATGGCTTAATCAGCGCTTTTGTGAAGAAGGCTTTTGGATGAATGGTGACATGCAGTTGCTAAACAATATGCTGCTGCTCCCACGCAGGTTTTACACACCTAAGGATGATCTTTTTTTGTGTAATTATCTACAATGTGAGGAGACTAGAGGAATCCATCATTTCAATTCGGAGTGGAAACCACAGGAATATCTGGAACATAGACAGAAAAACAGTTCATGGATAGCAGTAATAGATAATTTGATTTCGCAGGGCAGGGAAGTTAACAAAGGAAATTGAGTTCTGTAGAGAGGAATGAATAATTTGAGAAGAATTCTAATGCGGGGAGCGGTATCTCCATTGATCAGGCAGAAAGAGATAGAAGTCATGGTCAGGGATTACATTGGGACAAATTCAGGCAATCTTCTTTATGCATATGGTGTATTTCGTACTTTACTGACAGAAGATACAATGATTGATATGGATCACTATGCTGTGGAGGGCAGACGTTTCTCAGAAGAAGATATAGAGTATATTAATTCGGAGTATGACGCATATGTTCTTCCCATGGCAGATGCTTTCCGGAATGATTTTAGAAATAAACTGCTATATTATTCCCAATTTTTTAGTAAACTTACGATTCCCTGTTATATTATTGGAGTTGGACTTAAGGCAGAGTATGAGCCGAAACTGAAAGATGGGTTTTCCTTTGATGAGGAGGTACGGTCATTTATTTCTGCAGCGCTGAATAAATCGGTACTTGTCGGAGTAAGGGGGAGTATTACGGGCGAGTACTTGTCCTTATTAGGATTTAAGGAGGAAAGGGATTATACAGTTATTGGATGTCCATCGGTTTATACATATGGTGCGAAGCTGTCACAGAGAAAGCTTCAGATTTCCGAAGATTCCAGAATTTCTTTAAATGGTGGATATGTGCAGCCTGACGAACCAGTAACGAAATATTTGTATGATATTGCAAATCGCTATCCGAATTATCAATATGTGGCTCAAAGGACAGAAGAGCTGAGAACTTTTTGTATCGGGATACCAAACAGTACAATAGAGGATTCTTATTATCCGTGGGGGATAGAACATAAATTTTACAAGGAAAACAGGGTGAAATTTTTTGTCAGCGCAGAGGCATGGATTCAAAACATGCATCACATTGATTTTAGTATAGGAACGAGACTGCACGGGAATATTGCAGCAGTTTTAGGTGGTGTGCCGGCACTGTTTATTCCGATTGATTCAAGGATGAGGGAGCTGGTAGAGTATCATGGGTTTCCCCAGATGCCACGACATTTATTTGATACTGGATGCAGTCTGGAAGAGATTGTTGAAAAAGTGGACATGGAGTCCTATATGGGATACCAGGCGCATAATTTTAGGCATTTTATTGACTTTTTAAACAGCAATAAACTGAAACATATATATGATGGGGATATGAACCGAACTGATGCGCCGATAGATGGGATGATGCCACATTATGATGGACAGGTACAGTCCTTTGTAATACGCAATAAAGAGGATTTGAAAGATTTGTACAAAGAATATGATCATCAGGTTTCTGTTTGGGAAAGTATAAGGAGTGAGTCTGGGTTAGTGTACAGGACATAAAAGAATTACGTTTGTAAAATATACAGAATGTCAGGAGATATCCGGATGCAACAACGAAGGGAGAAATTCATTTGTGATAATTTTACGAAGGCTGACGCAAAAAAATATAAATGCTTTTTCTGGAAAAGAAATCTGCTGTGTGGAGCGATCAACTGCTTATTTAACAGAGTTTTGTGACAGATATGATGTCTTAAACAATATTTCCTCTATTGTGGACATGAATCAGCGAAATTTAGGAAAATTTGTATTTCGTGATAAAGAAATACAGGTATTTGATTTCTCCTATTTATTGCAGATAGATTATGCAAACACAATAATTGTTATTATGAGCGATTATTATAAAGAGACTTTTGAAAAAATATCTATCATGTTTGATGAAAAGGTTCCAGAAATGTCAGTCTTTTACTTTGCGAATCAGGAGACAGAATATGAGAATTTTTATCGGGAAAAATATGTGGCTATACCGCTTAAGAATATTGTGTTGTTTCGTAGCGGTCCCCATGCTTCATCTTATGTAAAGGGAATGGATTTTGCGGATAATGCCAGGGCGTTGTTTGAGTATGCATTGCAGATAGGACTGAACCATCAATATGAACTGGTGTGGTTTGTCAAAAATCCAGCGGAATTTGAGCAATATAGGGATATGGAGAATGTCAGCTTCTTGTCGTTTGACTGGTCTGTTTCAGATAACCAGGAGGAACGCGATGCGTACTATCATGCACTCTGCCTTGCAAGATATATATTTTTTACGGATGCATACGGATTTGCAAGAAACTGTCGAAGCGATCAGATCAGGGTGCAGCTCTGGCATGGATGCGGGTTTAAGACAAGAGTGAATTTTGTGCGTTGTGAAGAGCGTTATGAGTATACGACGGTTATCAGTGATTTATATGCGGATATCCATGCAGATATTTATGGATTAAGAAAAGACCAGATTCTTGTGACAGGCTATGCAAAACAGGACTGGCTGTTTCATCCAAATGAAGAGGATATAAAAAAGCTTCGTATACCGGATGCTGGAAAATACATATTTTGGCTTCCGACATTCCGTTCCACCGAACATAAGCTAGAGCAGTTAAACGAGTATGATCTGAAATCAGAGACCGGACTTCCGATTGTAAATACAAAAGAAAAAATGGAGTGTCTAAATGCTCTTCTGGAAGAGAAAAATATTGTATTAATCGTGAAACTGCATCCTTTTCAGGATAGGGATAAGATATGTTGTGAAAATTATTCCAATATTTGTCTGATTGAAAATGAGGATCTTGTGGCAGAGGACATACCAATCAATCGTTTACTCGGACATGCGGATGCCCTGATCAGTGATTATTCTTCAGCGGCAGTAGATTTTATGCTTTTAAACAGACCGATTGCGTTTATGCTTGAGGATCTGGAGAAATACGGGCAAAGCAGGGGATTTGTGTTTAAAAATATCAGAGACTGGCTTCCAGGGAAAGAAATATTTTTATTTGGGGATATATATACTTTTATAGAAGAAATAGCTAATGGCTGTGATACAACTGGGGACAAGAGATGGGTGTTACGGAATAAAATGCATAAGTACTGTGATGATAATAATTGTCAGAGGATATTAGAAGCAGTTGGAATTTTATCATGAAAAGGGAATGGGATAAAGATTTTGTAAAGAATTCTAATGGGAACGAATTAGATATGGTAATAGCAGCAGTTATAACTGTTTAAATGGTTGAAAAGAATTTATATCATCAACGGTTCAGAAAATGAAACTGTAAAAAGTGACGGGAACCTTGAAAATAGCATACTTTACATAAAACATTACCGCCAAAATCCAACAAGTATTTGAGATTTCCCACAGGATATGATATCATCATTATAAATATAAAAGTAAAAAAGGCGGCAGAATATATGGGAAACTCGACATACTGGAAAAGGAATACATGAGACGACCTTCTGTCTTTGCAGATATATTTAACCAGTTTCTATATCATGGAAGACCGGTTATTGTCCCGGAAAATCTGGTTGAGCTTGACACGACAGAAATTGCAGTTCCATACGGCGCAGACAATGCATCTGTATCAGAGCAGAGATACAGGGACGTGGTCAAGATGCTGATGGCAATGACAGATGGATACGTTGCCTATTGCATACATTTTTAAGCGGTTTCTGGAAAGAAGACAGATTGCTTCCTGTGGTAACAGTAGTAGTTTACTTCGGGGCGGAGGAATGGGACGGACCGCTGAGCCTGCGTGAAATGTATTCGGACTGCAGTGAGGAAATCCTAAGATATGCTATAGATTATCGTATAAACCTGATAACGCCCAGTGGACTGTCTGACAGTGAGATTGATGAGTTTCAGTCAAATATGAGGGAGATTATGCGCTATATTAAATATTCAAAGGACAAGAAGTTAGCCAGGGTTGTCAGTCAGGAACAGCGCTTTAGAAGTGTGGATCGAAATGCAGTTGAGATCATGAATATGGCAACAGGTTCAAATATGAAGATTAGTGAAGGAAAGGAGTCGGTCGATGTGTGTATTGCTATACAGGAAATAAGGGAAGAAGGAAAAATGGAAGGAAAAATCGAAAGTAAGCTTGAAGGTGCGATTATTTTTGCAAAAGAGATGGGAATACCTAGTGAGCAGGTGAAAAGTTTTTTGATGACCAAGTATGGAAAGGGCGATGAAGAAGCAGAAGACCTTATGGAAACTTATTGGAATTGATATCGAGTAAATATGGATAACGAAGAAAAAATCCCAATGTAAAGTGTGCAGTTATCAGAATATATGGGATGCTTTATATTGGGATTTTTTATAGAAGATTTTACCTAAAGGCAGAAGGGGAGAATATAGTTATGAAAAAGAGAATATCAGCATTGATGCTTACAGGACTTGTAGCATCGAGTACATTATTTACAGGATGTGGGAAAACACAGGAAGATACAACTAATGACAGCAGTGCCATCGAACTGCTGAATGTATCCTACGATCCAACCCGCGAATTCTACGCCGCCTACAATGAACTGTTCCATGACTACTGGAAGGAAAAGAGCGGTCAGGAGGTAAAGGTAACGCAGTCCCACGGCGGTTCCGGATCACAGGCGCGCTCCGTGATCGAGGGGAATGAGGCGGATGTGGTGACGCTGGCTCTTGCGCACGATGTCACGGCAATCGAGGAGGCAGGACTGATCGAAAGTGGCTGGATAGGGGAATTTGACCTTGACAGTTCGCCATATACATCTACGATTGTATTTCTGGTACGGAAAGGCAACGAAAAAGATATTAAAGACTGGGACGACCTGATCAAAGAAGGAGTCGAGGTGATCACGCCGAACCCGAAGACTTCCGGCGGGGCCTGCTGGAATTTCCTCGCCGCGTGGGCATACTGGCAGGAGCAGGACGGCGGCGATGAGAATGCGACCACGGAGTACATGAAAAAGCTGTACCAGAACGTGCTCGTCCTGGATTCCGGTGCAAGGGGTGCGACAAATACTTTTGTGGAAAACAAGCAGGGAGATGTGCTGATCGCATGGGAGAATGAGGCGTATCTCTCCATGAAGGAATATCCAGATGATTATGAGATCATAACGCCCAGTATCAGCATTCTGGCACAGCCCTCCGTGGCCATAGTGGACAGCAATGCGGAGGAGCATGGGACAGAAGAAGTGGCAAAGGCATACTTGGAATATTTATACAGTGATGATGCACAGCGTCTGGCAGGGGACAATTACTACCGCCCTTCCAATGAGGCAGTTCTGCAGGAGTTTTCAGACCAGTTTGACTTAAATATGAATCTTGTTACCATCGATGATTTCGGTGGCTGGGACATGGCGTATCAGACCTATTTTAATGACGGTGCTGTTTTTGACCAGATCTATGCAGAGTGAATATGGATCATACATGGCGGAGGTGTTCCAGGTATAGAACTGAAAGCAGCATAATGTATGAAATATAGAAAGGACAGCCGTTTTTATGGAACAGCAGATCGTAAAAGTGAAAAATAAGAGGGGCGTCAGGGTGATCCCGGGATTCGGGCTCTCCCTGGGGGTGACACTTGCCATGCTCGGGACACTGGTACTGATCCCGCTGGCATCGGTCTTTGCCAGCGCCAGCCGGCTCAGTTTTGCGGAATTTGCCGGCGTGGTCACGTCAAGGCAGGTGGTGTCGGGCTATGTGGTGAGCCTCTCATGCGCTTTTTTTGCAGCGCTTGTCAATGCGGTGTTTGGACTGATGACCGCATGGGTATTGGTGCGCTATGACTTCCCGGGAAAGCGCCTGATGGACGGACTGATCGAGCTGCCGTTTGCCCTTCCAACCTCGGTAGCAGGCATTTCACTGACATACCTGTATTCAGACAAGGGCTGGATCGGGGCATTGTTTGCAAAAGCGGGGATTAAGATCGCATATACAAGGACAGGGATCACCATCGCCATGGTGTTTGTAGGGATTCCCTTTGTGGTAAGGGCGGTGCAGCCCGTGCTGGAAAAGCTGGACAGGCAGTACGAGGAGGCGGCAGAGATGCTTGGGGCAGGCAGGATCTATACTTTTTTTCATGTGGTTCTGCCAGAGCTGTTTCCCGCGCTGCTTGCCGGTTTCGGACTGGCGTTTGCAAGAGGCATCGGGGAGTACGGAAGTGTGGTATTCATAGCCGGAAATATCCCAAACAAGACACAGATTGCACCGCTGCTGATCATGACGAAGCTTGAGCAGTATAAATATTCAGATGCGACGGCAGTTGCCCTGGTGCTGCTGGTGGTCTCATTCCTGCTGATGCTGTTTATCAATTCGGTACAGCTTTATATGCAGAGGTTCAGCAGGGGTTAGGAAATATGTAAGGAACTGTTAAAGAATTAATCTTTACATCCGGCTTGTCTATAACAGTTCCTGAGCGAAAAGAATATGGAGGAAAGTAAATGAATACCCATCTTGATGCCCTCGAGGCAGAAGCGATATACATTATACGGGAAGTGGCGGCAGAGTGCGGGAAGCCGGTCATGCTGTATTCCATCGGGAAGGACAGCTCGGTCATGCTGCACCTTGCCATGAAAGCATTTTACCCGGAGAAGCCGCCGTTCCCGTTTTTACATATAGACACGACATGGAAATTTAAGGAAATGATCGCATTCCGTGACCGTATGGCAGAGGAAAAAGGGATTGAAATGCTTGTCTATACAAATGAGGAAGGCGTAAAACAGGGGATTAACCCGTTTGACCACGGCTCCGCATATACGGACATCATGAAAACGCAGGCGTTAAAGCAGGCGCTCTCAAAATATGGCTTCACTGCGGCATTTGGCGGCGGACGCAGGGACGAGGAGAAGTCGAGGGCAAAGGAGCGGATCTTTTCTTTCCGCAACAGTGAACAGGCATGGGATCCGAAAAACCAGCGTCCTGAGATGTGGAACCTGTACAATACGCAGATCCACAGGGGGGAGAGCATCCGGGTATTTCCGATCTCAAACTGGACGGAGAAGGATATCTGGCAGTATATTGCGCAGGAGCAGATTGAGATTGTTCCCCTGTACTTTGCAAAGGAGCGTCCCGTTGTGTACAGGGACGGGAACATCATCATGGTGGATGATGACAGGATGCGGCTGCTTCCCGGTGAGGAGGTACAGCAGAGAAAAGTCCGTTTCCGCACACTGGGCTGTTATCCGTTAACCGGTGGGGTGGAGTCTGCGGCAGATACACTGGAGGACATTGTGAAGGAGACGCTCGGTGCCGTGACATCGGAGAGGACAAGCAGGGTGATTGACCACGAGGCGGCGGGCAGCATGGAAAGGCGCAAGCGGGAGGGATACTTCTGACATGGCAGGGGAATGACCGGGGGTATGGAAGGAAAATGTTCCTGATACAGAAAGGAAAGTGATCAAGAAAGTGAGAGGCGCAGGAGGAGAGAGGGATTCTGATATGGATGGAAGTAATGTCCGGAATATAAGCAGGACGGGAGAAGGAGATGTTTCAGGCATGGATGGGAAGACAGCCGGGGATACGGACAGCCGCGGCGGCGGGCTGCTGAAATTTATCACCTGCGGCAGTGTAGATGACGGAAAGTCCACGCTCATCGGCCATATGCTGTATGATGCAAAACTGCTGTTCGCAGACCAGGAGCGGGCGCTGGAACTGGACAGCCGCGTGGGGAGCCGGGAAGGCGGGATTGACTATTCCCTCCTGCTGGACGGGCTGATGGCAGAGCGAGAGCAGGGGATCACGATCGACGTGGCGTACCGCTATTTTACGACGGAGCGCAGGAGCTTTATCGTGGCGGACACGCCCGGCCATGAGGAATATACGAGGAACATGGCAGTGGGGGCATCATTTGCAGATCTTGCAGTCATTCTGATAGATGCATCACAGGGGATTCTGACACAGACAAGGCGCCATGCCAGGATCTGTGCGCTCATGGGGATCAAATATTTTGTGTTTGCGGTCAATAAGATGGACCTAGTCCGCTACAGCCAGAAGGAATACCGTAAAATTGAAAAGGACATTAAAAAACTCGCAATTGATCTGGAACTTTACCATACAGAGATCATTCCGGTATCTGCAACGGAGGGCGACAATGTCACACTAAAGTCAGGGCGTATGCCATGGTACGGCGGGGGAACACTGCTGGAATATCTTGAGTCCGTGGATGTGGATGACGGGACAGAGGAGCAGGGTTTTGTCATGCCTGTGCAGAGGGTATGCAGACCGAACGCGGATTTCCGGGGATTCCAGGGACAGGCATCATCGGGAAGCATTTCTGTCGGGGAGGAGATTACAGTGCTGCCAAGCGGGGAGAGGGCATGTGTGCAGTCAGTTCTTCTGGCAGACAAAAACGTGCAGGAAGCCCACAAAGGGCAGGCACTGACAATACAGTTAAACCGTGAGGTGGATGTGTCGCGCGGATGTGTTTTCGTCAGGAATACACAGCTGAAGGTGAGCAGGATGTTCACCGCATCGGTACTCTGGATGGATGACATGGAACTGGTGCAGGGAAAAAACTTTCTGATTAAGATCGGCACGAAGATGCTGCCGGCGACGGTGATGGCCATTAAACATAAGGTTGACATTCACTCGGGGGAACATCTGGCGGCATCACAGCTGTACAAAAATGAGATTGCGGTCTGCGACATTGCCATGGCGGAGGATGCGGTGTATGACACGTTTGTGAATCATAAGGTGCTGGGATGCTTTATACTGATCGACCGCGTCACGAACATGACTTCCGCGTGCGGCATCATAGAGCATTCTCTGAGAAGGGCGGACAACCTGACCTGGCAGAAGCTTGACATCACGCGGGAGACCCGTGCCGCCAGGATGGGGCAGAAGCCGGCAACGCTGTGGTTTACCGGGCTTTCCGGTGCGGGAAAGTCAGCGCTTGCCAATGAGGTTGAGAAGGCATTGAGCATTCAGGGAAAATATACAATGCTTTTAGATGGGGACAACGTGCGTATGGGGCTGAACCAGAACCTTGGATTTGAAGAGAAAGACAGGATCGAGAACATCCGCAGGGTTGCAGAGGTGGCAAAGCTGATGAACGATGCCGGCCTGATCGTGCTCACGTCCTTTATCTCCCCATATGAAAGCGACAGGGGGCGTGCAAGGGAAATCATCGGCAGCACGAACTTCATAGAGATCTATGTAAGCACACCGTTGGAGGAGTGTGAGAGACGTGATGTCAAAGGACTGTATAAGAAGGCGCGGAACGGACAGATACCGAATTTTACAGGGATTTCCAGTCCCTATGAGCCGCCCGTGCATGCCGAGGTGGAGATCGATACAAGCCGGTATACACTGGAAGAGGCGGCAGATTATGTACTGAAGGAGATCCAGAAATATCTGTAGGAGATTAGGGGGATAACTGCAATGGCAAAAAGGGAACAAAGGACATACCAGCAGGATATCGTGGGGGACGGGATATCCTCCATACAGAAGGTCAGGGAGCCGCACAGGGAAGATTCCGGACAGGGGATCAGGTATCTTCTGATTGGTATCTGTGTATTATTTTTGTTTGTGATGCTGGTTCTTCCTCTGATTGTGGTCATTACAAATGCACTGCGCGACGGCTGGGCGGCTTACAGGGAAGCTGTGTTTGATGAATATACCGTTAAGGCTCTGCAGCTGACACTGCTTGCAGCAGTAGTGGCAGTGGCGGTCAATACCATATTTGGAGTTTTTGCGTCGTACCTGCTGTCCAAGTTCTATTTCAGGGGGCGTCAGATACTTGCTGCACTTATCGACATTCCTTTTTCGATTTCCCCGGTCATAGCAGGACTGGTATTCATACTGACTTTTGGAAATGTCGGCTGGATGGGGGATTTCCTAAAAGCACACGGCATAAAGATCGTGTTTGCAGTGCCGGGGGTGATCCTTGCAACAATCTTTGTCACATTTCCGTTTGTGTTCCGTGAGCTCTTTCCTGTCATGAACGCGCAGGGAAAGGACGAGGAGGAAGCGGCGGCACTGATGGGGGCGGGCGGATTTACCATTTTCTGGAGGATTACATTTCCGCATATCAAATGGGCGCTGTTCTACGGCGTTATCCTGTGTGCGGCGCGTGCGCTGGGAGAATTTGGCGCGGTATCCGTGATCTCTGGTCATTTAAGGGGAAAGACAAACACGCTTCCCCTCCATGTGGAGATTTTATATAATGAATTTAACACGACAGCAGCATTTGCAGTATCCTCTATCCTGGTAGTGCTGGCAGTGCTGATCCTGATTGCGAGGAATGCGGTGGAGAAATTTTCCAGGGCTAAGGAATGATATGGCGGCTTGTTCTGTTTATTGTTAATTTCCGAAAGGGGTAATCAGGACAAAGGGAGGAACTTTACAATGTATGTACAGATGGAGCACATTTATAAAACATTTGATGGCTTTCATGCTTCCAGTGATGTGAATTTTGGTGTGGAAAAAGGGCAGCTGGTGGCGCTGCTCGGACCAAGCGGGAGCGGAAAGACCACGATCCTTAGAATGATCGCAGGACTGGACAGGCCGGATTCGGGAGAGATCATGATTAACGGCGTGCGCGTCAATGACCTGCCGGGAAGTAAACGGGGCATCGGTTTTGTGTTCCAGAACTATGCACTGTTCCGCTATATGACAGTCGCGGATAACATTGCTTTCGGGCTGGAAGTGCAAAAGAAAAGCAAAAAAGAAATCAAAAGCAGGGTGGAGGAACTTCTGGAGCTGATCTCCATGCAGGATCTTGGCAAACGATATCCGCACCAGTTATCGGGTGGGCAGCGTCAGCGTGTGGCATTTGCGCGTGCGCTGGCGCCGAATCCGCAGCTTCTTTTGCTGGACGAGCCGTTTGCGGCGATTGACGCGAAAGTGCGAAGAGAGCTTAGGACATGGCTGAAAGAGATGATCGGCAGGGTGGGAATCACCAGCATCTTTGTGACACATGACCAGGAGGAAGCAATGGAAGTGGCTGATACCATCATCATCACAAACCAGGGGAGAATTGAGCAGGTTGGCACGCCAGATGAAATCTGCCTTCACCCACAGACAGAATTTGTGGCGGATTTTATTGATGCGGCGCGGTATGAGGCATTGGCGGCAGCTAGAGCTGCAAAAGAGCTTTCCTATTCCGGCGGCCAGAAATTGAAGTTATAAGCTGCCTGAATGAAGCTCTGGCTAACTGTTGCGGATCTTACAAAAATGTGTTATCATATAGGAAACATTAGGCGGGAGGCAGATATAGGCCTCCTGTTTATGTGTAAAGTTCCTTTTAGGAGATTTTTGAATGACAGGAGAAAGCTGATGTTTGCACGAATGCCCAAAGAACAGAAGACAAAACACTCTGCCCCAATACGATATGTACATTAAATCGTGATAAAATTCTGGACATTCCATATATTTATGCACCAGTAATTCAAAGGGTTAGAATAGAAGAAGCATTGCCAATACTCTGTCAGTTATATCTTAATTCTGACGCGAGAAAACAGTTGGGGGATTTAGAGGACTTTTTTGCCTTTGGATATATTGCATCGAAATGTGAAAAAAATTCTATATCAGAGTTGAAGGAGCCGAGAGATTATTATGAACGCGAAGTGGCACCTGAAATACAAAAACTGGCGACTTTGTTTCGTTTTTTAGGTAATGCAGATGTGCCGTTTGCAGTTTTTGAACAGCTTAAGTTCTTTGTTCAGAATCATATAGTAGAAGGCAGGGTTGATTTGTCAGAAGATGCCTTGGATTCCATCATTTTAAACCTAAAAAATTATATTAAAGGTCTCGGAAATATTAGGGAATGGATTTGTAATGAAATTCAAAATGAAAGTGTAGATATAGAAGAATTGTATTTGTACATTACAGGGATTGTAATTTCAGAAGCACAGCCGCTAATCGTTGAACATGATAATATTGAAAATGATATAAGATATGTTTTTGAAATGTATATGAAAAACAAGTTTCAAGAGGATTTTCCTTTATAGGATGTACTAAAGGGTAACTATCCTGATTAATGGCATCAATCATTTTGATGCGTTGTTATCAGAGAAAGCTGAATGAATCCGAATCCTGTTAAGGCGATAACAAAAGTAGTGGAATTTATTAGGAAAAATGCAAGATAGCGGAGAGGAATTGGAAGTTGTATGGACGAGAGAATGCTGACATTTTTACACGCTTTTGACAGTGAAAAACCGACCTATTTATGTGAACTGGAGAAATATTCCAAAGAGACCAATGTACCAATTATCAGGCAGCAGATGCAGAGTCTGCTAAGATTATTGATTACATGGGGAAGACCAATGCGTATCCTGGAGGTTGGGACAGCGATTGGTTTTTCCGCGCTGCTGATGAGTGAGTATGCGCCAGAGGGGTGTCAGATCACGACAATCGAAAAGTATGAAAAACGAATACCACTTGCAAAGGAAAACTTCGAAAAGGCAGGGAAATCGGATTGTATCACGCTTTTGGACGGAGATGCCGCAGAAATACTTGCATCATTAAAAGAAGACGGTGTATATGACTTGATCTTTATGGACGCGGCAAAGGGGCAGTATATTAATTTTCTGCCTGATATATTGAGGCTGTTATCGCCGACGGGGCTTTTGGTATCAGATAATGTTTTGCAGGAAGGCGAGTTGATCGAGTCGAAGTATGCGGTAATCCGCAGAAACCGCACCATACATAACAGGATGCGGGAATATCTGTATCAATTAACACACTGCGCGGAGTTGGAGACAACGATATTGCCAATTGCGGATGGAGTTACTCTTTCTGCGAAGCGTAAGGGACTGTAAAAAATAACATAAGATGGAGGAGCAGAATGAACAATAAAAGACCAGGCAAACCCGAGCTATTAGTGCCAGCGAGTAGTTTAGAGGTGTTAAAGACGGCTGTCATATTCGGGGCTGATGCTGTATATATCGGTGGGGAGGCATTCGGACTCCGCGCTAAGGCAAAGAATTTTTCTAGTCAGGAGATGGCAGAGGGGATTCGGTTTGCACATGAACATGATGTGAAAGTGTATGTGACGGCAAATATCCTTGCGCACAATGACGATCTGGAGGGTGCGGGAAAATATTTTAAGGAGTTAAAAGAGATAAAGCCAGATGCGCTGATTATTTCAGATCCCGGAATGTTCATGATCGCGAAAGAGGTCTGTCCTGAGATTGAAATTCATATTTCCACACAGGCGAACAATACCAATTATCAAACTTATCGTTTCTGGTGGCAGCAGGGGGCAAAACGCGTCGTATCGGCGCGGGAACTTTCTTTGACAGAGATCAGGCAGATTCGTGACAACATACCGAAAGAAATGGAAATTGAAAGTTTTATCCATGGGGCAATGTGTATCTCCTATTCGGGAAGATGTCTGCTGTCCAATTATTTCACGGGAAGGGATGCAAACCAGGGGGCATGCACTCACCCGTGCCGCTGGAAGTATGCAGTAGTCGAGGAAACGCGGCCGGGAGAATATCTTCCAGTATATGAGAATGAGCGCGGAACTTATATTTTTAATTCCAAGGATTTATGTATGATCGAGTACATTCCAGAGCTTGTGAGCGCAGGAATAGACAGTCTGAAAATTGAGGGACGCATGAAAACAGCACTCTATGTGGCATGTGTGGCGCGCACATACCGGAAAGCGATTGATGATTACTTTGAATCAGAGGATAAATATCGCGGCAATATGGACTGGTACAGGGCTGAGATTGCCAAATGTACCTACCGCCAGTTCACGACAGGGTTTTATTTCGGAAAGCCGGATGAGAATACACAGATTTACGACAGCAATACCTATGTCAACGAGTATGTTTATCTCGGTATCGCAGAGTCTGTTGACGAGCGCGGTTATGCAAAGTTTGAGCAGAAGAATAAATTCTGTGTGGGTGACACGATCGAGATTATGAAGCCTGACGGGAGCAATATTCATACAAAAGTGCTTTCTATGTACAATGATGAGGGGGAAGCTGTTGCGAGTTGTCCGCATTCGAGGCAGATCTTGTATGTGGAGCTTGCAGATCAGCCCGATCCATATGATTTGCTGCGTGTGGAAGCCGTTAAGTAACCATATAAAAAGAGATATAGAATTGAAGAAGATTCAGCGCTGGGGTTGTGCACTTGCTGTGCAGGTTAGGAGTTGCAGAAAAAGAAGTTATTGCTGTATTGGGAGCACAATAAAAAGAAATGGATTAAATATTTGTGTGGTATAAATTAACGAAAAACGGGCTTTCTTGGTAAAGGTATCTATACAAAATGCAGAAAAGGCGGGAAAGAGTGGAAAAGTTTTCAGGAAAGTCTTGATTTTTTGGATGAGATATATTATTGTAAAAAAGTAAAAGGATTCAGGCACAGAAAAATGAAATTCATAAGATTAAAGAATCAAAATTATATATCATGATATCGCGAACGAAGGTGTTCCAAAAAAGAATAATCTCTTTTTTTGGAACTTTTTTTGTAGATAGACAAACACTATAACGCACAATAAATGCAGTTTATGATACAAAAAGCAGTAGGACGTCATGATCAATGGAAAGTGAGGAAATCAATATGAGTGAAGCATTAAACGTGGAAAAAATCTTTGGTGAGAAAGTCTTTACCGTTGAGAAGATGAAGGAGAGACTTACCAAGAAAGTATTTCTGGAAGTAAAGAGAGTCATGGATCATGGCGGAGAGCTTTCCATGACTACTGCAGATGTCGTTGCAAAGGCGATGAAGGACTGGGCTGTGGAGAACGGCGCGACGCACTTTACGCACTGGTTTCAGCCGCTGACAGGCATCACGGCTGAAAAGCATGATTCCTTCGTGTCACACCCTGATTCAGAGGGAAGAATGCTGATGGAATTCTCTGGAAAAGAATTGATTAAAGGTGAGCCGGATGCTTCCTCATTTCCGTCAGGCGGTCTTCGCGCGACATTTGAGGCAAGAGGTTATACGGCGTGGGATATCACATCACCGGCATTTTTGAAGGAATCTGGATGTGGCGTAATTCTCTGTATTCCGACAGCATTCTGTTCTTATACAGGAGAAGCGCTTGACAAGAAGACACCGCTTCTGCGTTCCATGGAGGCATTGAGCGAGCAGGCGCTTCGTATTGTAAAATTGTTTGGAAACACAGGGGCTACAAAGGTTACGGCTTCTGTTGGACCAGAACAGGAGTATTTCCTGGTAGATAAGGATCTCTATCTGCAGAGAAAGGACTTGATGTTTGCAGGCCGCACACTTTTTGGCGCACCTGCTCCGAAGGGACAGGAGATGGAGGATCACTATTTCGGTGTAATCAAAGAGCGCGTTGGCGCATACATGAAGGATTTGAATGAAGAGCTCTGGAAACTTGGCGTTACGGCAAAGACACAGCACAATGAGGTTGCTCCTGCACAGCATGAGCTGGCACCGATCTATGAGACGGCAAATATCGCGGTAGACCACAATCAGCTGGTAATGGAGGCGATGAAGCGCGTTGCATATAAGCATGATCTGAGATGTCTGCTTCATGAGAAGCCTTATGCAGGTGTCAACGGTTCCGGTAAGCACAACAACTGGTCCATCACGACAGACAATGGTGAAAATCTGCTTGATCCAGGCGATACACCGAACAAGAACATTCAGTTTTTACTGGTGCTGTCATGCATTCTGCGGGCAGTGGATCGGCATGGAGACCTGCTTCGTCAGTCGGCTTCTGACGTGGGAAATGACCATAGGCTTGGTGCGAATGAGGCGCCTCCGGCAATTATTTCTGTTTTTCTCGGAGACCAGCTTGAGGATGTTGTGAAACAGCTTGTAGAGACAGGAGATGCAGCGAAGGTAAAGCAGGGCGGTAAGCTTGAGACAGGTGTATCCACACTTCCCGATTTCGAGAAGGACGCGACAGACAGAAACAGAACTTCACCGTTTGCGTTTACAGGAAATAAGTTTGAGTTCCGTATGGTTGGTTCTGCAGACTCGATTGCAAGCCCCAATACCACATTGAATGCAATCGTTGCGGAGGCATTCTGTGAGGCGGCTGACAGGCTGGAGAAGGCAGAAGATTTTGACTTGGAAGTACATGATATCATTAAGGAGTATTTGACAAAGCATCAGAGAATTATCTTTAACGGTGATGGTTATTCAGACGAGTGGGTTGCCGAGGCAGAGAGACGTGGGCTTCCGAATATTAAATCCATGATCGAGGCGGCTTCGACAATCACGACAGATAAGGCAGTTGCTTTGTTTGAAAAGTTTGGTATTTTTACGAAGGTGGAGCTTGAGTCACGCGAGGAGATTATTTACGAGACCTATGCGAAGACGATCAATATCGAGGCGCTCACGATGATTGACATGGCTGGAAAGGATATCATTCCGGCGGTGGCTTCTTATGCAGGCGATCTTGCTAATTGTGTGATCGCGATCAAGGAGGCTGGTGCTGGTGCAGAAGCGCAGATAGAAATGCTGACCGAGGTAGATGCGCTTCTGGCAGAGGCTAAGAAAGCGCTCAACACCCTGAAGTCTGTGGAGATAGGCGCATCTAAGATTGCTGATGTAAAGGAGCTGGCTTTCTATTATAAGGATACTGTTAAGGCGGCTATGGACGCACTGCGCGCACCAATTGATAAACTTGAGATGATCGTGGACAGCACGATATGGCCGATTCCTACATATGGAGAACTGATGTTTGAAGTATAATTAGAATGCGCCGCTCCAGTGGCATGTTTCCTCTGCATCGACGTGTGCATTGATAAACAAAAAAGCCTGGCAAATGTCAGGCTTTTTATTGTGGGTGGTTCCCATCACAAAAGAAGAGTAATAAGGAGCTGTAGAAAAATACGGTTTACCACATAACATTGATATGTAATATGATGCAACTTTGATGCAATTCCGATACAAGTTTGATGCACTTTTCAAGTAAAATAGTTACATATTTAAGTAAACTATGGGGGATGGAGCATGAAAACGGGACAAAAGAAAAACACGTGGATTGGAATCTCGATTGGTGCAGCAATAGGGATTCTTGCGCTTGCGGCAGGAGGATATTTTGTTTGTCAAGGTCGGACACCAAAAGGCTATCAGGACTATATTGCACAGAAAGAACAGTATTATGTGGAGTATTCGGATCAGTATGATTACTGGGATGTGATCACGGTAGAGTATCCGGTTTTATCAGGGATTGGGGAGGAACAGACTGATGCAGTCAACAAGCTTTTGTATGACACAGCGATGGAAAAAGTAAATTTCTGGCATCTTTTTCCGAATGAGGAAGTCAAAGAGCTGCAAAAGAAATACAAGATCTACAGCAGTGATGTGCGCTGCGAAGTGCCATTTCACAGTCAATATCTGATGAGTGTGCATTTTCAGGAAACATATGCGCCGATATCGCCGGTCAACTATGTACATAAAACACAGCGAAGTGTCAATGTCAATCTGATGACGGGTGAACAGTATGTGCTCTCGGACATATTTGAGATGAATGATGATTTTATGGGGCTATGGTGTGAACAGGTGGAAGCGGAGGGAGCTTATGGTGATCTGATTATAAACGATGAGGACACCAGGGAGACCTTTTTGATGTGGTTTTTGAACGAGGATGAGGAGGCTGCGGAATCTTATTTGTTTACGCCGTTTTTTTATATGGACGAGGAGAAAAATTTTGTGATCGGGATTTCCTATGATCCAAAACCCAGCAAGGTAGTCAATGACCTTCCGGTCAATAATAGCTTTTTTGCGTATTTTGAGAGTGCAGACCTGATGCCATATCGGACAGATTCGGAATTCTGGGATTGGTATGGGCAGTCGGGAAATGCGGGAGAGATCCTTGCGTGTGAAGACTTACAGGACAATCTCTGGCTTGGAAAGGATGCAGGTGTGTGGGATTATTTGGAGCGTGTGAGGGGAAAGAAAATAGATTAAAAAATATCATCTTCCCTTGAAAATAAAAGTGTGCTATAATTACGTCGGTTTACGATTGGGAAGAAGGAATTATAGTGCATAAGAGAAAATACAGGATTCTCAGCCTGATATTGGTGACAGTATTGCTGCTGACTGGAGTGTATCATGATAAAGTGGCAGAGACCTTCCTATTGCGCAGCTGCATGGAAAACTCCGCCATTTGCTCTGGACTGTTTCGGACGGATATCAATGATGTTGCGGCATGCATGACAGAAATGTTTAATGAGTGCAGTGGGATGGCACAGCAGTCAATAGAACTGGATCCTTTGCTGTACTTATTGTGTTCTAACCATATATTCCTGTTCACGGGAAATTCTTTTGGACATTTGGAGACAGGACAATCCCTTTGGCATACATCAGATGAACTGGTCATGGATTATATGCATCAGTCGGATGGAAAAAAACGAAACTAACATTATCCGTTACATATATTATAATGTTAGAAAGAAGGGATTTATATGTTAGCGCAGGTCTTTGCGGTAATCATCTTTATTGCAATGTTTGTTTTTATTGTAACTGAAATTGTGGAGAGACATATCGTATCGCTGGTGTGTGCCCTGTTGACGATCCTTTTTGTATTTGGCATAGGAATGCACAGTATGACAGCAGTGATCGAAACAATCAATTTAAAGAGTATCATCACGGCAGATTTCTGGTATCTGTCCGGGGAGTCGGGAGAGAGCAGTGCCGGTATCAACTGGGAGACGATTCTGTTTATCTTTGGGATGATGGTGATGGTGGAAGGCATGGCAAGGGTAGGGTTTTTCCGATGGCTGTGTATGCGTATTGCCAAGCTTGTAAAGTATCAGGTGATACCGCTGTTTATCACATTTATGGTCTTGTCAACCGTGCTGGCGATGTTCATTGACAGTATCACGGTTATTTTGTTTCTGGCAGCAGTCACGATCGAGCTGTCACAATTGTTGAAGTTCAATCCGGTTCCGATGATCTTGTCCGAGATATTCTGTGCTAATCTGGGTGGTTCGGCTACGATGTGCGGGGATCCGCCAAACATAATCATCGGCACATCACTTGGATATTCGTTTACGGATTTTGTGACAAATACAGGCCTGATCGCAGGTATATCGCTGATCGCGGTGTTGATCTACTTTTATTTGCTCTTTCGCAAAGAGTTGAAAGCAGGGGCAGCAGAGACAATTGACTACAGTAGTCTGCCAAGTCCGGAGTCAACGATCACGGATAAGAAAGGATTTATCATAAGCAGTGTGATTTTTGCAGTCGCAATTGTATTGCTGGTCACACACGCACAGACGGGGCTTACGGTATCTGCGATTGGAGTGATCGTGGCAGTTGCGACGCTGGCAACGTCATGGAAGTATGCGGTTTCATTATTGAAGAAAGTGGATTATAAGACACTGTTGTTTTTTATCGGATTGTTTGTCGTGATCGGTGGTCTGGAACAGACGGGAATACTGGAGATCATGGCGGCATTTATCGGCAAAATCAGCGGTGGTAATGTCATGGTCATGGTAGCGATCATTATATGGCTTTCAGCGATTGCCAGTGCGTTTGTTGACAATATTCCTTTTGCGACGACGATGATACCGATCATCAAGAGTCTGTCTGTTACGTATGGCGTGGATCTGTCCATGCTTGCATGGACGCTGGCGATGGGAACGGATATCGGCGGAAGTGCCACACCGATCGGGGCATCTGCAAATGTTGTCGGTATTGCGACGGCGGCGAGGGAAGGATACATGATCAAGTGGGGACAGTACTGCAGGAAAATGATGCCGGCAACGGTCATGGTAGTGCTGATCGCTATGCTCATCATATATGTCAGGTATTTATAAAGGGAGGCGAAGCTGATGGAAAAACAATTAATTATCTCTGTGGGCAGGGAATATGGCAGCGGAGGTCACGAAATCGCGGAGCGGCTCTCAAAACACTATGGAATCCAGCTGTTTGACCACAATCTGCTGGATGAGATTGCTGCGGAGAAGCATCTGGACATGCGGAACTTGCGGGGACTAGACGAGAAACACAGAAGCAGACTTGCATCGCGAACAGTGCGCGGTTACAGCAGTTCGCCGGAGGAGAACCTGTATCTGCTTCAGTTTGACTATCTGAAGAATAAAGCGTCGTCAGGCGAGTCTTTTGTTGTTGTGGGCAGGTGCAGTGAGACGATTTTAAAAGAATGCGACAGCATGATTTCAATCTTTGTTCTTGGTGATATGGACAAGAAGATTGAGCGTATTATGAGACTGTATCAACTGTCAAAGGATCAGGCTGTGTGGAAAATACGCGAGAAGGATATGAAGCGCAAACGTTATCATAACGATCACTGTGACGGAAAATGGGGCGATTCCAGAAATTATGACCTTTGCATCAACAGCAGTAAATTGGGGATTGACGGGACTGTTGCGCTGTTGACAGAATATATCGATAAAAGACACATATAGCAGTGAGAATGTGAATCGTTACAGACAGCAATAAAGGGTATGAATGTATGAGATTATTTCAGGGAAAAACAGTGATGGGAGTTCTCATTGGTCTGCTTGCATTGGCGAATCCGATCATGGTACAGGCGTATGGGGAATCATCGTATAAAACGCGGTATGAAGTACCGCCGGAAGAGCAGGATGACTATGTGGTGGTTACGCAGAACCTTGGCGAATATGAGGTCTGTGAGGGCGATAGCTTATGGAACATTTCAGAAAGGCTGTTAGGAACCAGTGATTATTATCTGCAGCTTGCCGAGCAAAATGCAGATATGATCGCCAATCCTGATCTGATCTATCCCCAGATGCATCTTCAGATTAAACGGAATGTCTATGTCAAAAAGCGGACAGGCATAAACGGGATAAAAACGCCGGAGTACCGCTTTGGAATACCTGACGGATGGAGCGTGGGATTACTGGAATCAGGTGGTGTCTATGCAACTTGCTCCCTGTTAGGCGATGGCATGAATGTGGTCTGTATGATTCGCGACAAGGATCAGACAGGCGAATCGACGCTGTCAGACTGGGAGCACAGTCAGCAGAAGATTCAGGATTATGTAGGGAAAAACTATGCTGGGCAGATTTCGGATCTGGCTTTTTACGATTATCAAACGGAGGACGGAAGGAATCTGCACCTGTTTTCCTACATCTATACGATTGACGGAGAAAAGTATGGTTATCGGGGCGGTCTGGATATCTATGTTTGTCAGGGAATCTGTCAGACAGAGCATATTCAGGCAGAGTTCACGGGGTTTGACATGGAGGAGGGGATACAGGATATCGTTCTTTATATGCTTGCAAGCTTTGAGGAATTTTCAGGGGCAGCTTCTGTGAACGGTTATAATGTAGCGATCGTACCCTCGGAGCCGTGGGAGCTTGCTGGTATCCACAATCCCTTTGTATGGATAGACGAGTATTTCAACGCAGTATTTGGTAAGATTGCAAAGAAAAATACACCAGCACAGGAAAAAACTGCAAGAGAACGAATCCTCGATCTCTGATGCAATCTCATTTTGCAGTCCATACCTGAAAAACTGCGATTCGTACCAAATGTATTTTTTCAACAGATATTTTAGTATAATACAAAAGAATTGCGGCGGCACAGGAGCTGCGCGGCATGGGCAGCAAGGGGAGGATCATTTTCCTCACCATGTCTAGGGAGCACACGCCGGATGCCTTTGGCGTGGAGGCGTCACAGTATCTGGTAAAACCAATTTCGGAACAAATGCTGTTCCCAGTACTGGATAAGCTGCTGGAAGATATGGGGAAGCGTGCAGGAAATATCTGCTGCTGCGCATTGAGGGAAAGATACTTTGGATATTATTGCGACGAGAATGAGGTGTTTCTGCTGCTAATTCTGGGTAAGCTGGTTTTTCCTTTCAGCGTCCTGTGTCCGCAGATGTCATTGCTCTCTTTTTCGATGCTTTTTTGTGGAATGATGTTCCGCAGGGAATCAAGAAACCGTCTGTCTGCAGCTTTTGATATCTTCCGGCATACCGGTAAAGGTTCGAGATCGACTTGCCCATGGGAATCCAGCGTTTAGATGTCGTACCGTCAAGGTAATTACATCTTTATAGACTTTGAATTTTCTGGGGTCATTAATTGTCATTTCAATGCGCAGGCTGCTGAACTTTATTTTGAATTCAATCCTCCAGCCTTCTGGGCGATTCCGGTAATCGGAGGCAGCTTCTCCCTGAAACTTTGTATAATCCGTTGATACTTCATAAAATTTTGCTAATTCGATGATATTCCTATGGGGTATTTC
>JAIEEY010000376.1 GCA_029067205.1 Lachnospiraceae bacterium | reverse complement strand
ACTCGCATTAGACAAGTTGTCTACCACAACTACATCATACCCTGCATTTTGAAGTTCTACTACTGTGTGGCTGCCGGTAAATCCAGCACCGCCCGTAACTAAAATTGCCATACTGTTTACCTCCGTTTTCACTTTTATTTCATAATTCATCTGAATGAATGATGTACTAATCTCCACTTTTTATGATATCCCTTTTACAAAAAGAAAACAATAGCATAATTACTATTTTTTGACGTAAAATTGACCATATCGTCCTCGTCTTATTTCCTGCAAATATTCTATTTTTTTAATTTTTTATACATTTTTAGATATTTACAATGGATTCTTTCCCTCTATTTTTGTGGATATTGTGCATAAACATGTGGATATTACATTAAAAATTTATTGTCATAGAAAGTTATCCACATCTTACAGCTCGTATTGCCATACTTTTTGACATCGATCTCCCAGATAATGCGGTAAATTGTCTGGCTATTTCCTGAATGGTCTCTGTGTGCACAAGGTATGATTTTTATCGCATTATGATCAATATCGTTTTCAATCTGTATACTGCACTGTCCATGCTGGCCTCTAATCCATACCACTCCATCTTGTATGGCTGGCTCATACTCCGTAACTATATTTTCTGTGATTGATTTCGTATTTTCGTTGGCAGCAAAGAAATCCTGCAGTTCAATCTGCATTTTTTGCGTTAACTGTGTTCCTTCTATACTAATGGCGTTCCTATCACACAGCTTTATCTGGCGCACCAGCTCCCCTATGCTGCCTTTCGGATATGCCCCTGCAAAGGATATCGTCAGCGTGTGCGTCACCTCATCCCACACAAATCTGTCTGCACTGTACTCAGCCCCTGCACATTGTTCCCCGCCATTGATTATCGGAACAGAATGCCCCATGGAACGATTGCACAATATCTCATACCGTTTGTCACTAAAATAATCCTTAGTATACTCTCCTGCCCCTAGATCAGTGAGCAGCATCTCCCCCTGAAAGACACACAGAAAATGTCCAATATCGTTGTGATTATGATTTTCGCTATTATTGCCGCCCTTTGCAGCAAATCCATTCCCGTCTTCGTCTTGACAGATCAGCCACTGCGCCGCAGGAAGCAGATATGCAGTCAGCCGATCCACACATTGATGCGTGGAATCCATAGCCTCATCACTGGCGGCATATCGCATAAGCCATCGGATATTCCGCTCGTTCGTGAGATAACGATAACATGCGTCCTCGCCAAACGGACGTGCAAGTGTGTAATCCGGTGTCTGAACCTGTGGGTAGCAATGTTTTAAATACGCAGTCAGCCCCGGGAGAAAGGACTCATGCTTGCTGCCGTCAGAAAAACTGACACTGATGCCGCCTCCAGAACGACTTCCAAAATAGCATTTCTGCTGGAACAGAGCAATCTGCTCACACTTTTCCCTGTACATCAACCGCTCTGGCTCCTGCCCAGGACACCCATCCGCACCATATTCCTCCGCAAAAGCTGCATAGAAGGACATGCCGTAATTGTAGTAGCCCAAGCCCTCCGTGCACGCCCCGTCAGCCTCCATTCCGTCAAGATAACACCCGAGTGCATCGCGGACACGTCTCATACACTCCTTCTTCCAGTCAGACGGCAGCCGCCTAAAACAGTCACGGTACAGCAAGACATCAAGATGGATTGGTGTGTCCTTCCCACAGTTGTCTGGCATATACTCCTTCATGATCTTTCTGTTCAGCGCATCCATCTTAATCGCTGTCATACCAATAGAACCTGCACAGACCGCGGACCAGTTACAGCGGTCTGTCTCCCACCAGCTGTAGGGAAACGATGATAATGCAAACGGCTGCAGCACCCGCTCGGTCACCTCACGCGCCACACATGTCACGGTTTCACATGATAGCTTGTCATATAAACGCAATGTCACCTCCGACAATGCCTGCGCAGTCTCTGCCGCAAACAAGTCAACCGTATATGCTGTCTTAGGCAGATCAATCTGATCGAAATCCACATGCGCCGGCAGCGCCCAGAACTGCTCCTCACAACAGATACTGACCATGATCTCTTCCAGACGTTTCACATAAGCTTCCACTACCGGAGCCTCAATTTTCTCATCGATGATCTTCTTCCTCGAGAGCTCCTCACTCCACAATGCCAGAATGGCATAGACGGTCAGATACTTCCGTCTCCCAAAATATGCATTCTCATACACAAGCCTGTTCCCAGTCTCGTGAAACAGAAAAAAGTCTTTCTTCGTGAGCTTTGGCATCGGCTTGTCCCGCATCTGTTGCTCTGCCTCCTGAATCTGCCTATATAAATCTCTAATGTATTCTTTTTGTTCTTCTCTCATTTTCTTCCCTTTACTATCAAAATGATCACTGTTTGAAGCATGTCCTTCCCGCTACTTCACATAAAATCCCGCAAGCTTCATATCTGCGTCGAAGGTTATCGTGTAAGTCACACTCATGTTAGTATATGACACGCTGACCTGAACCATCGCATAGAGTCTGTCGTTCTGTTTTGCCTCCGAAGCATACATGTTTCCGAATGCAAGAAGATCTCCAAAATTCTCCTTCATCTGGGATTTTGTGTACTGGAGTGTCGCCGCATTCAACACCTGCTTCATGTCATCATTCATGCGTGCGGTAACTGCCTGAAAATCGTTGTCGCTGTAAAGTCTTATGATTTCCTCTGCCTCTGCCTTCACCCTGTCTTCGCTGAATACAGTGCTCTCACTGATGTCGCTCCACTTCGGTAGATTCCAGTATACAACTGCAATCAAGACTGCGCTGATAAGCAGGACAATTCCCCATGTTTTCAGTGCCCGCTCGCGCTTTGCCGCCTTCCGCTCCGCCTTATCGAAATAATCATTGTACCGGTTGGCATAATCCCATGGAATTCCCATGCGATTTAACACGTCCTCCAAATCTTCTCCCTTGGCAACGGCACTGTTGATCTTTGACACAAGCTGGCTCTTGATCTCTTTTTTCTTTGATGCGCGGCACTTTAGCAGTTTGCCAACTTCCTTTGCATATTGCTCTGCTGTCATATCTTTCTCCTCTCTATGATTCCCTCTATATCTGCAATTGTACTCTTTCCTTCGGAAACCATCAAGGAATTTTTACAATGTTTCAAGGCAGACGAATTTTCGTAGTTACTGTTCACACCCCTACTGTGTTTTGCATATTTATACGTTTTTTCGGTGTGAACAGCAACATTTATGCACACAAAATGCTAAAGGGAAAAAGCGAAAGCTTTTAGCATTTTGGCGCTCGATTCCCACTACTTTGATGGGGGAGTGAACAGTAACTTTTCGTATTCATCTGCCTTACAAAAACTACATTTCATCTCTCTTATCGTATCACACCGCATCCAATCTTCTCTCCGGCATCTCCTGAAGGCTGAGTTTTAAAATCGTCCGGCATCTTGTGGATGATGACACTTCTTCCCATGATTTCTGGTATCGTAAACCGTTTATCATAAAAAGCAAGCCATGCATATCCCTGATTTCCCATAAGCGGTATCATGTCTCCCGCATGATCTGGATGCGGTTCGTTCGTCGGGTTGTAATGATTTCCTACCTTGTCAAAGGGCAGTGTACAGTCGCCTTTTTCATGTATATGCATCGCATAAAAATCCGATGAAAACTGTGTCGCAATATTGGGAAGACCAAAGATTTCCGCCTCCACCAGCACACCAGTGTAAGGCGTTGAATAAAATTTAACGATACCGCTCAGCTGTGGATTCTGCGCGTTTCCCCGAATCCATGCCAGCGCATCCGGCTTCCCGTTTCTCAATGTATCTGTAAAAATCATTCCCGGGGTGATATCTGCCATAATGACACAAACCTCCAATTATATTTTCTGTAACATTCCAGTATTACATCACAGCTGCTGATATGCAGACCTGCGCGAAACTGTTACTTTCTCTTTATTTTATGTAATAAGCTGTCATTTGGTGATTGTTACTCCTCCCTGTCATCAAAAACGGTTCTTTAGTAATCATGTGCAAATTACCAGACATAATTTTGTAGATTTTTTTTATTGTAATCGCATCTGCCGTGTGCTATAATTCAAAACCTACCCCCAATCCAGGGCATATGTTATCATTGCATTAAGTCCCATATTTTGAATGCACTTACAAATTTGTGAATAAAAAATCTCTGATTTTTCATTCTAACTCCCATTCGCCCGCTTTGGCGGGCACTCAAATCAAGATGGTGAAATTTTAATTTCACACTACCTACTTGGAAAGATACCTAACGTATAACTATCAGGAGGAAGCAAAATGATTACGATGGAACATGTATGCAAATCGTACAAGATTGCAAAACGAAACGCGGGCTTTGGTGAGGCCTGCAAAGCACTTTTTCACCGGGAGTATGAGGTGATTCATGCTCTGAACGATGTCAGCTTCACAATTCACGACGGCGAGATGGTGGGCTACATCGGTCCAAACGGAGCCGGAAAGAGCTCCACGATCAAAATTCTAAGCGGAATATTGACACCAGACAGTGGAACAGTTCTTGTCGATGGGCGCGTGCCTTTCAAAAACAGAATTGACCACGTGCGTGAGATTGGCGTTGTGTTTGGTCAGCGCTCACAGCTCTGGTGGGATGTTCCAGTCATCGATTCCTTTGAATTGCTGAAGGATATCTACTTGATCTCCGATTCCCAGTACAAACATAGTCTCGAGGAACTCACTGAACTGTTAAATCTGACTGAACTGCTGCGCTCGCCGGCAAGACAGTTATCGCTCGGTCAACGAATGCGATGTGAGATTGCTGCTTCCTTACTGCATCAGCCACGCATTTTATTTCTGGACGAACCTACCATAGGACTAGATGCCGTTTCCAAGCTTGCCGTCCGCGACTTTATCCTGAAACAAAATCAGACCCACAAAACGACAGTGATTCTCACAACACACGATATGCAGGATATCGAATCACTGACACAAAGAATCCTGCTGATTGGCAAGGGGCAGATTTTAATGGATGGCTCTCTCGACGATATCAGAACGGAAAACGACAGCATTGACGAAACAATTGCTGAGCTGTACCGCTCTTATCAGATTTGAAGGAGGTATTTATATGAAAAAATATTTGTCCTTCTTTCGACTGCGCTTTGTGATGGGTTTACAGTATCGTTCCGCTGCACTTGCAGGAATTGTGACTCAGTTTGTGTGGGGCTTTATGGAAATCATGATTTTTCGCGCATTTTATCAGACCGACGCTGCAGCCTTTCCGATGAGTCTCTCTGCCACAGCGTCCTATCTCTGGTTACAACAAGCATTCCTTGCCTTCTTTGCCACATGGATGATGGAGAACGATATCTTTGACTCCATTCTCAACGGAAATATCGCCTATGAGTTATGCCGACCGATCAGCATATACAATATGTGGTTTTCCAGAAGCGTTGCGACACGCCTGTCAAGAGCAGTGCTTCGGTGTTTTCCAATCCTGATTGCCGCCGCATTGATCCCGCACCCGTATGGTATAGATGCACCCGCAAGCCCGATGCATTTTCTTCTTTTTGTGCTGACATTAATTTTAGGACTTGTTGTCACTGTAGCGTTTTGTCTGTTGATCTATGTATTGACTTTTTTTACGATATCACCGCAGGGACTTCGTATCGTATTTACCTCCTCTGTAGAGTTTTTTGCCGGAGCGGTGATACCACTGCCATTTTTCCCGGAAAAAGTACAGAAAGTCATGGAACTGCTGCCTTTTGCCTCCATGCAGAATGTGGCACTGCGCATCTACAGTGCAAGTATGAGCACTGCTGAAATGAAAAACGCCATCATACTTCAGGTTTTCTGGCTGGTTGTCATTGTTGCTGCCGGAAATCTGCTGTGCAGTCTGGCGGAAAAAAGAATAACGATACAAGGAGGCTGACTGATTGCTATGAAAACAACAAAACTCTACCTGCACTATGTCTCGGTTAATATCCGGTGCATGATGCAGTACAAAACTTCTTTTTTGCTCACTTCCATCGGACAGTTTCTAGTCTCGTTTAATGTATTTCTGGGAATCTTTTTTATGTTTCAGAGATTCTCGAAGGTCGAGGGATTTACTTACAGCGAAGTGCTGCTGTGTTACGCTATTATTTTGTTGGAATTTGCTCTTGCAGAGATGACCGCAAGGGGATTCGACACTTTTTCAGGAATGGTCAGAAGCGGTGAATTTGACAGGATACTGGTGCGTCCACAGAACGAAATTGTACAGGTGCTTGGCAGCAAATTTGAATTGACCAGAATTGGACGAATCATACAGGCTGTTACAATGTTTGTATATGGTATTATGAAAAGTGATGTTGCTTGGAATTTTCCTAAGATATGTACGATCGTCTTTATGCTGATTGGCGGTACTGCTGTTTTTTCAGCACTGTTTTTAATTTATGCCGCACTATGTTTTTTCACTTTGGACGGACTTGAGTTTATGAATGTGTTCACAGACGGGGCGCGGGAATTCGGGAAATATCCGATTGGAATTTATGGGAAAAAGATGCTGCTCTTTACTACCTTTATCATTCCATATGCATTGATACAGTATTACCCGATTTTATATATTCTTGACCGGCGTTCTTCTATACTCTATATGTTCCTGCCTCTGGCTGCATGCTGGTTCCTTATTCTGGCAATATTGCTCTGGAAATTTGGTGTCAGGCATTATAAATCTAGTGGTTCCTAAGAAAGAAGAACTGATGCAGCTGTTACCATGGTCCGACTCAATTTCCGATGTCGCCGCCCTAACCATAAAAAGTAAATCTGTTCACCCAGCAAACGAAACTGGGTGAATTTTTTTATTTTGTCAAGATACGGACTATTTAAAACCAAATTAATTAAAATTATTGGCATTCAAGAAAAAGCGCATCAGATTTGTGGTAAATTCTTTCACCATTCATCCAATACGCTTTCAAGTATTATTTCCTGAAATCTTTGATGCTTACATCATATCAGAAATCTCTTTTTGATGTTTCAATTTCCTGCTCTTCTTATGTCCAATCTACAAAATATGCATTACAAGTATTGCTTTCATGCATACAATCATGAAGGCAGTCATCTGGATCACAATACTGCACCTCAATATCAAAGGTCTCTTTTTGCGCTATCTTTTCAATTTCCTGCATTTCTTCTTCTCCTTACGTCAATCCTGTAATTACTGCATCACAATTGTTGTAACCGCTCTGCATACAATCATAAAGGCAGTCATCTGGATCGCAATATTGCACCTCAATATCAAAAGTCTCATTTTGTATTATTTTTTCAATTTCCTGCACTTTTCTTCCTCTTACCTATAACCTGTAACTATTGCATCACAGTTGTTGATGCCTTCATGCATGCAATCGTGCGCACAGTCATCCGGGTCACAATACTGTACCTCAACATCAAACTCTTCCATCTGCATCTTTTTTTCTAATTCGTTCATTTTTTTCTCCTTTCTTTTTAAAGCAACCAGTTCCCACAGCATTACAATCGCTGATTATAACACGCTCGCGAAGACATTCATTCAGATCGCAATACTGTATTTCAATGTCAAACTATCCTTCCTATACTATTTTTCATGTCAGCATACTTTTCCCTCCCTTCCAGTTTATTATTTAATTGTCATTTGACAAATTAAATTCATGATTCTTTTCGTATCTTTTCAACAATACTTTCTCTGTTAAATGATTTAAAAATAATAATAGAAATAACACCTGATAATACTATTGTCAAAAATGAAAGCACCGCTGCGGGCCACAAGACCAGTCTATAATTCATAAACCATATGGAATCGCAAATGTTCCTCATTATTGTTTCCCCAAGTATTAGAGCTAAGCTAATACTCAATACAGCAGAATATAAAGCATGATATAAGCCTTCATGCATAACCATTTTCGTAAGCTGTTTCGTCGTCATTCCTACACTTTGCATGATTGCATATTCCTTTTTGCGGATAATAGCATTCGTAATCATCAGGTTTACAAAGTTAATAATCCCTGCAATACCAAAGGCAGTGCCAATAAAGCATCCGACAATATATATCATGTTCCTAATCCCATTCATATTATTTTTCAGAACTAAAATGGAACTACATCCGATTTCACCTTCTAATTGTTTTACAAGCTCCTCTAATTCTTCTGTCACAGAAACCAGTTCTTCCGTATCCAAGTTGAACGAATAACTCATCAAATGGAAATTCCCATATAGTTCCTGAAAAATATCTTCTGAAAAAAAGAACATTGCACCGTCACCTCCGACAGCTGCCGTTCCGGTTGTAATATTTGGAACCTCGTATTCTGTTGGTGTTAAACTGATCTGGGCAATCACTTCAAATTCTTTTTCCTCCTTATCTTTTGTATGTACACTAATTTTCTGTCCAATCTTACATTGAAACCTACTCATGTCAACCTGCATATCACTCTGTTTTTGAGGTACTGCTTCTATTACATAATTTCCTTCTTTTAATTTTTCATATAAATTATCTTTTGGTACATCATTTGCAACGCTTAACACTTCACAACGTTTCAGTACATTATCATTACATCCATAAACATTACATACAGGGTAATTGTCATACCCCAATGGTATATTAAATATTTCGCTTGAAGCATAATACCTTCCATTCCATTCAATAGGCTCTTTTCCAGCAGTTTCTACGCCATAATCTATTGTCACATTTGCATCTTCCAGTGTATTTTTATATAAATAACCTTCTTCTTTTACAGGAAATCTTTCCCTAATCATGTCTATGACTGCTTTGTCAAGATGGTCTGTAAGTTTTGTATACCCTTTCATGTTATTAAATGTATTTCCATTTGCAATTATAATATCCACTGCACATTGTTTTCGTACTGCTTTCTCAACGTCAACACTGTTTGCAATAATAATCGTTGAATTCAGCAATATACAACAAAGAGCCATTGAGATTATTATATAAATGCACCTTTTTTTATTTCGTTTCGCATTAGCAGAGGCTAATCGCCAGACTGAAAACTTTTTCGAATTTCTTTTGTTCTTTTTCTTATGTTTATCAGAATATTGCATTGCTTCTATTGGTGATATTTTTGCCGCTATATTTATCGGTCTCCGTATGCTGATTACCACTGTAAAAACTGTAAATATTGTGGCTCCTATAAATATCAATGGATTCATCGAAACCCCAACAGCTAACCAAAGGTATTCATTTACCATAAACTCCAGTGCAGCAGGCAATATTGCTTTCCCTAAAAAATATCCCAATAGCAGACCTGTCGGTAACGCAATCATCATAAGCCATAGCGTTTGTATATAGACACAAAATTTTATCTGTCTTTGGGTAGTCCCGACCGTTTTTAACAATCCATATCGTTGTATGTCTTGTAAAACTGATATTTCAAATATATTGAATATCAACAAATAATTAACAAATATAAAAAGTGCCAGAAACAGGATTAATATCAGGATTATTTGCATATCTATATTCGGATTTGTAACCCTATTTACAGAACTTGCAATATAATTTGCAGACTCCATGTTTTTTGGTTCCCCACCAAAATTCAAGATAATCTCCTCAAGCTGTTTCTCCATATTTGTTTTTTCTGTAAAAACTACATCAGAACAATATGTCCCTGCATATTCCCTGTCTTTATCAAAGGTATATGGAAATATGTCTTTGTTTGCTTTCATAAATTCGTCCGATACAAGCATAATGCTTATTTGTGTATCGGACGCTTCCCACCAGCCAGATACAATCATCTCATACTTATATGTCTCCCCTCTTAACACAAATTCCACTTCAATTTCTGCCCCGACTGCTGGTTTAATACCCAGACTTTTCAGTGCACGGTCTGTTGTCGCAATTTCGTTTTCATGAATTGGTGCCTTTCCAAAAACAGGCACTGAAAAAGTTAATTCCTGTTCAATCGCATCCATATAATCCAGCTCTATATTATGTGTTTTTGCATTACTTAAAAATCCAATGGGCCTTCTCATTCCAAGCATGGAAATTCTCTTATCTTTGGAGAGTTTGGTAAATTGTTCCTCAGTCATATAACGCAGATCTGCATCGGATTTACTCCCTTTCTGCCTTTGCATGGCAGTTTGTATCGACTCATAAGCTCCAATTCCTGCCGTAAACAGCGTTGTAAACAATACTGTTGCCAACACCATCGCCAAAATTGCAATCGTATTTCTTATTTTCTTTTGATCAAAATTTCTCTTGGCTAACCTGACTATACATTTCCTATTCCGTATATAATACATCCTGCCCCTCCTAGCATTACATATCGATAATTTTTCCGTCTTGGATTCTTATGATCCGATCAGCCATCTGAGCCAGACTCATATTATGAGTAATCATAACAATCGTCTGACAAAACCGTTGGCTTGTTTGTTTTAACAACCCCATTACTTCAAGACTTGACTGCGTATCAAGATTTCCTGTAGGTTCATCTGCCAGTACGATTGTTGGTTTCGTAATCAATGCCCTGGCAATGGCAGCCCTCTGTTGCTGTCCTCCAGATAAATTATTTGGTAGATTTTCCAGTTTCTTATCTATTCCAAGTATAGAAATAACCTTATTCAAAAAAGCCTTATCCACATCTTTTCCGTCTAATTCTACTGGAAAAACAATATTTTCATAAACGTTCAATGTTGGAATCAGATTATAATTCTGGAAAACAAAACCAATATTCCTTCTCCGAAAGATTGTCAATTCTTCTTCATTTAACTGACCAATATTCTTACCTTTTACTAGAACATTTCCAGAAGTAGGATTATCCAATCCACCAATCATATTTAATAATGTTGATTTCCCACTCCCAGAAGCTCCAACAATGGCTGCAAATTCTCCATCTTCTATTTTCAGTGAAACGCCATCCAAAGCTTTTGTAATATTTTCCCCTGCACCGTAATACTTTTTCAAGTCTGTTGTTTCGAGTATGGTCATACCAGCAATCCCTCCATTTTGCAGGCTCTTTTAGCCTTTATAACTTCATTATTTTCCCATATTATTCAAAAACTCATCTATTTCTATTATTCATAAAATGTGTGCTATCTAAATACTGTGTACCTCCGCTTCTATAACATTCTAACTATAAATGAGCAAATTTGAAATATTTACCAAATTTTATTTATACATGTCGAAAAAAGCACGAATTATGCACATAGAATGCGCTGAAAATTTGCATGAAATCACGGCATTCCATATGTTTGTTGGTTTAAACCAATTTCTTTTGTGCAATTCTCAGATTTGCTCATTTATAGATTCTAATTCAATTATCCCTCAACCGTTCCACAACACTTTTTTTCCATACAGAATTAAATGTTATTATTGGAACCACAAGACAAACTACAAATACACCTCCTGCCACAATCAACAAAGGCAAAACTGGATAACTAAAAGATGCATAAGAAACAACTTGCTTAAAACTTCGATATAATGGAATGTAAATTCCTGTACCCAATGTAATGAGTAATACAAAAGAAATAAGCCAATAATATCCACCTTCATAAAGAAGAACCGTCTTAATTTGTTTCTTAGTCATCCCTATGCTTTCAAGAATAGCAAATTCGTGTTTGCGTGTATCAACGCTAACCATCATTGTGTTAGTAAAATTCATAATACCAATAAGCAAGAAAACACAAGAAAGTCCTATTGCTAAAACTCGTAAAGTTAGAATATACCCACCCATCTCTTCTCTTTTTTCATATCTTGATTGAATATCAATCTTTGGCGAGGAAGAAGTGATAGACTGCAGTTTCAATAAAATCTGTTCATCCTGGCTACTGTCTGCCGTATCAAAAGCTATACGAAAAATTTTGCATTCTGATGACAGAAAGCTTAGTGCGTTTTGACTAATATAAAGATCTGGAGCTGTTCCTCTTCCTTTTCCACGACTACTTTGAAAATCAGCATCCAAACAAGCTGCTGCAACACGGAATGTATGCTCTCCATTTTCTCCAATTACTGTGATTTCCTGTCCCGGCTGAAATATTGGTTTTCCCTCAGCATCTACCATTTCAACTAACAGAACAATCTCTCCGTTCTCAAAAGCAGTTACGTCAATCGGTTGTTCTAACGTCTCATTAAGTTCATCTATGTACATTAAATCAAGCCCGTAAACTCCACTATAAAAATTCTCTGTATACGCTTTAAGTCTTTCTTGATCTGAGAAATCTATTCCAGATTTTCCATTTAACGAGTCAATATAGTTTCCGAACACCTCATTATCATAAATAACATCCATAGTGGTTTGCGGAAAAGCCGAATATGTGACATGAATATTTTCAATACCATTAATCTGCTTAATTTCATTCAACATTTCCGTTGTAATAAGATTTTCATTTTCAGCTATACTAAAAGTTAGTAAAAAATCACCTTCACCCCATTGACTAACAAAATTCTCTGGACTTAAACTTGATAAAAGTCCCGATGAAACCAAAAATAGATTTAGACCCAAAAATAACGAGGTATATGAAAGAATTGCACTTTTTCGATTTCTAAAAATATTTTGAAATGCCATTCTTGATAATTTTACATGACGTTTCTTTCTCTTGGCATAAGTAATAATATCTGTTTCTATATATCCCAAAGCCGCAATTGGTGAAATATTACCAGCAATTTTAGCTGGTTTCATACTTCCAATAAAAGCAGTGAATAATGCAAAAAAAATTGTGCCAACAAATATGAATGGTGAAAATGATATTTTGGTTCCAAGGCTTGCTTTATTTGAGTACATCATCTCCATTGTAACAGGAACTATAACCAATGAAATCATTGCTCCCGCTGCCAATCCAAGCGGAATACCGATCGACGAAGTTTTCATAACTTGCCAACGAACAATTCGTTTAATTTGTCTTTTTGTTCCTCCAATAGTTTTAAGTTGTCCGTAAAAACGAATATCCTTTGATATTGAAATATATAGGATATTATAGATAAGTAAATATCCACTGATAACTACAAATAGAATAATCAATCCTATTGCTGGAATAATAGTTGCACTGTCTGCTTGAGCTGACGGAACAATTTCAAATGTCTGTTCTTGCGTAAAATTAATCTTATTTTCAAGTTTAATACAGTTTTTCTTTACATTATTTCTATCAGCAAATGTAACCATTGCATTGACGCCGCCATTCAAAGCAGCCCTTGTTTCTTCTGCAAAGCTTTTTGAAACATAAACAGAACCTTGATTGCCTGTACGCTGTGCTGAATAATCCGTATAAAACCCTGATAAGCTAAAATCTTTTATTTCATAATGCAAACTATTCCCAATCTGATAAGAAAGAGTAATACTCATTCCTATTTGTGGATCAGAGATACCCATCTGACTCAATACCCAAGCAGGGAGCATTATCTCATTTTCTTTCCTCGGATAATTCCCCTGAACATTTGAAACTGTCGGTAAACGATGCACCTCCCATTCTTTTTCATCAATCCAAGACAACCCAAGTAAAGCATCACTCAACATACTTGTATCAACACTTCCTAAGCGCTGATTTATACCTAATACGTCTATTAAATCAGATTTTTCCAGCTGCTCCACTTGTTCTTCTGTCAGATTAGTAATTGCTACATCTGCCGTTGTTCCCATTAAACGAATTTGCTGTAACTGAAAAGTATCAAAATAGCTAAAACCTAGACTAAATACAGAAGTTATCATAAAAGCAGTTAATGCTAATGCAAGTACAACAAATGTATTTCTTCGCTTATTTGCCCCATAACTATTCTTAGCCAATCGCTGTACTGCGGCTTTACTATTATTATAAAAAATATCACTCATTGTTATAAATCTACCTTTCCAAAAGAAGTAATGATTAGAACATGGAGCATATTCATCCTACAGCCCCTCACTTTTATATTTCATTATGACTACCTTGTAGTTTCAATCCACTCCTTTTACTTTACAATCTTTCCATCTTCTAAACGAATAATACGGTCAGCAAGTCGAGCAATTTCATTATTATGGGTAATCATCACAATAGTTTGATGGAACTTTTGGCTTGCAGCTTTCAATAAATGTAGCACCTCTCCACTTGTGCGGCTATCTAAGTTTCCCGTTGGCTCATCAGCCAAAACAATCGCAGGTTTTGATACTATTGCACGAGCAATTGCTACTCTTTGCTGCTGACCACCAGAAAGATTGTTTGGCATATTATTTAGTTTATCTTCCAAGTTCAACATATGCAGCACTTCACTCATAAATTTTTCATCTGGTTCTTTGCCATCCAGTTCTATCGGTAATACAATATTTTGATAAACATTCAGCATAGGTACAAGATTATAGTTTTGGAAAATAAAACCTATATTTTTTCTACGAAATATAGTAAGCTGCTCATCCTTCATAATGGAAAAATCTTTATTGTCTACAATTACCTTTCCAGAAGTAGGGACATCCAACCCCCCAATCATATTAAGCAATGTTGACTTGCCAGAACCTGATGTTCCAATTATAGAAACAAATTCTCCTGTTTCCACAGTAAGAGAAACACCGTCTAACGCTTTTGTGATATTTTCATTTTGACCATAATATTTTTTTAAATTAATAGTCTCTAAAATTTTCATAAACTTCTCCTTGCACTGTTCTTTCTAAATATATCTGATCCATCAACAGCTAAATGAGCTAGATATGCAGATGATATCCAATCTGACTCATTGCAAGAAGCCATTGGATATGTACAATACTCACGCTTATATAATACATTTTTTATTACACTAATTTTTTATCGTCTATTCCCACTGCTATTTTTGCAGCAATTGTACTTACAAATGCATGGTAAACGCATGTCTATATAAAACACACAATTAGTTATTGTTTAATATCGATTTTTCGGAATCCAAAATCTGTTAATTTTACTTCTGGAAGCTGAAAATAGCATCTAGAGTATTTTGATGTTTGGCATATATTGAAAATTTTTGAAAAATCACAACTCTGTGTTTACCGTGCTTACATATGGTGTTGCAAAACTATTACTTTTCGGAGTTCCTAAGTATATTTGTTAAAATCGCTGAGCTTCTTTCCTTATGACATCATTGTAAAAAATCTATTTTACTTATAAATTCCAACTTCTACACTAAATTTATATATATATTTACTAACAGCTTCTATAGCATTTTGAACCGACTGGTTCGCTGCTATACTATATGTATTTTTATCTTGCGCCTTGTCTGCAAGTGCTTTTGCATCTTTAGCCGCATTATAAAGCATATCCCCCAATTCCATATTAACAGCGCTATTATAAACATCTGCACTGAAACTATTCCTTGGTATTGTATACTCTGTACGATGCTGATCTACATACTTCTCAAAATCTGAATGATTGCTGTTCACAGCCGTCAGATTAGAAGCATGATGCGGCTCATTCAAATCCGAAACATAATGTGTTCCTTTCCCTAAATATTCCATAGCTTTATCTATATAGCCATCCTTATATGCTGCAACGGCACTCTGGAAATATAACTCTGCTCTGGTTCTTGCTGTAGGTGTTTTCTGTCCCAGCCAATTCTCTCCTGTGTCTGGATCATAAAAATGTCCTGAAAATGTACCATAATCTGTTTCATTCCCCAATACATCTGGCCAGTCCGTATATTCACATATCGTGGCAGCTTTTACGTTTAAAATACTTGCACCTTTATCATTATTTAAAATCTTTAAAGCATTTGATACAATATACTGATGTGTATGATCTACCCCACCACTACTAAAGCGTCCATTTGGGTTTTCAATATGTTCAATTGGCGCTCCTGATCCATATATTTCATCTGAACCGTTGGAAATATCAAGAACTTGTTGTGGTAACTCCATATTCTCCGTTGCTGACACGGTTATTGCTGATAATGTGGATACTACCACTAATATCATTATCAAAAACGCTCCTACTTTTTTTTCTTTCATATCAATATACCTCCTTTTGGCGTGTTTCAATTCTAGTTGACAAATGCATGTTTACAAATTGCCATGGAAAGCTTTTAAATACGACAAAATAGGACGCATCTGTTTCTGTAATTTGTCAACTAATCATTGTGGATTTTGAAACACGCCCTCCTTTTTTATTAGTGTAATTTCAAATTCTTACCAAATTATTACAGAGAATAAAAAACTTATTGATATTTAATTAGGAGAGTCACCATTAACTAAAAAAACCTCAAATGTACTTCCTATATTGGGGGTAGAAAGGACATGAATAAATCCATATTGCCGAGTAATGATATCATGTGCCAGATGAAGACCAATTCCTACACCTGGTAGATTCTTAACAGAAGGTGATCGATAAAAACGCTGAAAAATGTGAGGTATTCCTGATTCTTTAATTCCTATACCGGAATCTTTAATAGATATTTTTGTATAAAGTTCCAGAGTGGAAACCTCTATTGAAATGTGTCCGTTTTCATTTGTATATTTTACAGCATTATCAAGTATATTGTAGAGGGCCTCTGATGTCCATTTCGAATCATGATATGCCTTATATTCATCTGAATAGTGAAACACTATCTCAATCTTCTTTTTAGTTGCTGCCAAGACAACGTTTTCTAATGCCGTAAGAATGGTATTGCCAATTGCTTGATAACTTGGAAATAGTGTTATTATCCCCGTTTCTAAACGAGATATTTTTACCAGAGATAACAGCAAAAATTCCAGTTTGTTTAAAAGTAATGTATTTGTATGCAGCAAAGACCGTAGTTTATTGGGATCTAAGATATCTCTTTCCATAGAGGATTCGGTTAATCTCAATGTTGTCATTAGCGTTTTTAATTGATGCGAAATATCTGAGATTAATTCTTGTAGTCGCAATCTTTCTTTATTGGCAGAATTTTTAGCAACTTCCAATATGTTATATAATCTGTATAAATGATGATTTATCTGTGACAGTAACGTTTCATTGTATTTTTCTTCAAAAAAAGAAATGTTTCCGTCTATCATATTGTCTAATGTTCTATGCAGTTCATTTGTGAATAATGTAAGCTTATGAAAAATGCTATACAATAATATCGCGACCCAGGCAAGCAAAAGAATAACAAAATTTGTGAAAAGCAAAAATATTTTTAAATCGGATGTAAGAGAATATAAAAATGCATACGTACACAATAATATAATTACAAACAACAAAGTTAACACAATGTATACTTTTTTTAAGGAAAACTTTTTATCCATATCAATTACCTATCCACATATAACCTGTACCATATATGGTTTTAATATAGTGATGATTATCAACTTCAATCTTTTTTCGCAGTCTGCTAATTGCCGTATTCAACGATGTATCACCCACAAAATTTTCAGAGGAATCCCAAAGATATTCCAATAATTGATCTCTTTTTAAAATATGATTTTTATTAAGAATAAAATATTGTAAAATGCGGTACTCTAAGGGGGATAAATCAAGGAAAACTTCATTTATTAAAGCAGTCATTTGAGAAAAATTGATAAGCAGAAAGCCATCTTCATAAATAGATTCTCTTTGTTTGTCTACAATATATCTTGTTAAAACTTCAATCTTCTTCAGTAAAATAACCGGCGAAAATGGTTTTGTTATATAATCATCAGCTCCTAAATTAAACCCTTTTATAATATCACTTTCAAGATCATTTGCCGTTAAAAATATTATACTGGCATCCGATTTTTCTTTTAACTGTGAATAAAGATCAAAACCATTTCCATCAGGAAGATTGATGTCTAGTATCAGTAATATGTAATGATATAGCTTTAAAAATTCAAAAGCTTCTTTAGAATTATAAGAACAGTCTACTGTATAATTAGCTGAACGTAGATTATACGCAAGTGCGTTATTTAAAGAAAAATCATCTTCAATAATTAAAATACGATACATGGTTCAGAACCTCCTACTGCTTCCCACCGCAATAGCGGCAGGGGATTGACAGATATAGCATACAGCGTCATTTGTTTTTTGGCAAGTATTTTTCCCATTTTAATCGTGTACATTCCCTATAATCATTTCTGTTCACACCCCTACTGTGTTTTGCAAATTGATACGTTTTTTCGGTGTGAACAGCAATATTTATGCACACAAAATGCTAAAGGGAAAAAGCGAAAGCCTTTAGCATTTTGGCGCTCGATTCCCACTACTTTGATGGGGGAGTGAACAATAACCTATAATCGTTACTATTCACTGGTCAGCTTTATTCAAATATCTGGTATACCCTGTTAAACAGGCTGGTATTTTCTTCACGGGTCATCACAACAAGTACAGAATAAACCCATGAATGAAAATGCAAGCAGTAAAAGTTATTTAGAAGGGGAACCCTAAGGAACTGTTCAAGAATAACATGTACACCTTGACTTGTCTATTTCTCCGATTGCACAGGTCAAAAAGCCTCGCCGTAGCCCGCTACGCCTACGTTTTTTGACCAATTGATTTATCAATTTAACCTCGAAGAAATATCCTGCACAAGTTGTACATGTTATTTCTGAACAGTTCCTAAGTCTCATCATCAAGAATTTCCTGTACTGATTTTATGAGTCAGGATAGAAATTACGACCATTCAAAAAATTTTTACGGCAAAATAGGAGTGTCTGCATACTGATACACCGTATGCTATACACTCCTATTTCACAGTATTTCCATTCTTATACCCTTTGCGCGCTCTAGCACGCATACCAATCAATAGTTTGAAAGTGACCTTCTATCAAACTTCTGTGCACCTAAATTACTTCTGCATCATGTTTACTAGAAAATCCACGCACGCATCAAGACCTAAGCTCTTGCTATTCAGACACAAGTCAAATTTAGACGGATCGCCCCATTTCCAGCCAGTGTGTGTACTGTAGAAATTGCTCCTTCTCTTATCCGATTTGCGCAGGAAATCATCAGCTTCTGCTGACGCGATATTTTCTGTCTGGATCGCACGTCCAACACGGTAATCCTTATCCGCATGGACAAACACCTTCAGACAGTCTTCCCTGTCATATAATATGAAGGAAGCGCATCTGCCCACAATCACGCAGTCATGCTTCTCAACAATTTCCTCGATAATCTTTTTCTCTTCCAAAAACAGCTTTTCCGACATTGGCAGATTGGTATTCTCCTTTCTGCTGCCGCCGATTGCCGTCTTTGAGAGATTGAAGATAATGCTTCCTGGCGCCGTCTCCTCCAGATCTCCGATATAAATCGGCGGAATATCCAGTCTCTTCGCTGCCTCGACCAGAATATTTCTGTCATACAGCTCTATTCCAAGCTTTTTCGCCACCCGTCTGCCAATCTCATTGCCGCCACTTGCAAACTCACGCTCCATTGTAATAATCTTATACATATTACCAGCTCCTTTTCCCTTTGTTATATCCATTTTAACATAAGAAATGAATATTTACTAGAAATATTATGACATTTAGCAAATTATTGGCAATTATGCATAACAACTATCCCACCTTTATATAAAAATGATTCGAAATCAAATCATATCTCCACGTCGACTGCGCCACCCTCGACAATTGCCATCGCATCTGGCGCTGCCTCAACCGGGATATCCACACCGCCCAGCTCCAGCGAGACGCCATTATTTCCACTGTTATCGTAGTTGACGCTGCTAAAGCTATTGATGCTGTTGTTGTTGCTCTGTTTCTCTTTCTCAAGCTTGTCAAACATGAATTTCAGGTACTTCATGTCCGCTTCCATGATTGCCCGCATCTCATCAGCGCGGTGCTTTTTCTTCATAAGCTCCAAATCCGCTGGATCCATACTGATTTCTCCGCTGATTCCCATCTCGTCCGATAACTCATCCATATTCTCCAATTGCTCGAGCTCTTTCATTGCCTCCTGCATCATGCGCTCATACTTCTCCATGAGTTTCTGCATTCTCTGCATATCAAGCTTTGCCTTTGTCTGTTCCGTCTCTTCCTTATGAATCTGCTTGCTCGTCGCCTCCTCAGTCTTCTCCTCGATATCCGCCTCACACAGATTGCCATCTTCTCCATCTTTTCCAATCTTCTTCTCAGCCCGTTCTTCCTCCTCCAGATGCTTTACACGCTTCTTTGCCACTCTGGCAATCGCCTGTGCATGCATGAGGGCTGCAAAAACCTCATCGTCGTCGTACACACCACCCTTGTACATCAACCGAAGTGATGCGACCTTCTGCTTTGCACTCAGTAATACCCTCTGTGCATTACCCGATTTTTTCGTGTTCAACAGCCTTGTCGATATCTCTTTAAAGCTATATGGCAGACGCTTTTTCATCACTGTCTGTGACGTCTTACCCTTTGTGATTGTGACAGAGCCAACCACCTTTCCACTCATATCTTTGATTTCCAGTCTCTTTTTATTGGAAATGCTGATTCCTAACATCATACTCATGCCATCATCCTCCTTGATTCAGACAACTATTGCTCGTGCCAACGCTTTTGAAAATATAATATGCTTCCGTGCATTACAAAAACGGCACATTGATACGTGTCATAATCTATATCGTACAAATCGAAAAATATCTTTATACTTTCGGCTGTTATCTGAAGAATCCTTTTTTATATATTAAATAAAAAATCCTCAAAGTTTTACATTAACTTTGAGGATTTTATTCCTTAACAAATGTTCAATTAGCAAACGCCCTGCGCGAGCATCGCATTGACAACCTTCTCAAAACCTGCTATGTTAGCACCTGCCACATAGTTGCCTTCCATACCATATCTCTTTGCTGCGTCGTCAATATTGTGGTAGATGTTCACCATGATATTCTTTAACTTCGCGTCAACTTCCTCGAAGCTCCAGCTCAGTCTCTCGCTGTTCTGGGACATCTCCAATGCAGAAGTCGCAACGCCGCCTGCATTTGCAGCCTTACCGCCGACAAACCATACGCCGTTCTGCTGTAAGTACTCTGTAGCGTCGATTGTTGTAGGCATGTTTGCACCCTCGCATACGCACTTGCAGCCATTTGCCACTAACTGCTTTGCATCCTCGATCAGAAGCTCGTTCTGTGTCGCGCAAGGAAGAGCGATATCACACTTGATCTGCCATACGCCTGATCCGCTCCTATCAGCGGCACTGACTTCATGATATTCAGCGCTTGGTCTTGCTGCCGCGTACTCTGTCAGTCTTGCTCTCTTGACTTCCTTGACTTCCTTGAGAAGTGCTACATCGATCCCTTCCGGATCATAAATCCAGCCTGTGGAGTCAGAACATGTGACAACCTTTGCACCCATCTGCTGTGCCTTCTGCGTTGCGTAAATAGCAACATTACCTGCACCTGACACAACGACAGTCTTACCTTCCATAGACTCTCCATGGCACTTCATCAGCTCCTCTGTGAGATAAAGAAGACCATAACCAGTTGCCTCTGTACGCGCTAAGGAACCGCCATATGTAAGTCCCTTACCTGTGAGAACGCCCTCGAATGTGCCCCTGATTCTCTTGTACTGACCAAACATGAAACCAATCTCTCTTGCACCTGTTCCGATGTCGCCGGCAGGAACATCAACGTCAGCACCAATATACTTTGAAAGTTCTGTCATAAAGCTCTGGCAGAATGCCATAATCTCTCTGTCTGATTTACCCTTCGGGTCAAAGTCCGAACCCCCCTTGCCGCCGCCGATCGGAAGGCTTGTGAGGGAGTTCTTGAAAATCTGCTCGAAACCTAAGAACTTGATAATACCCAGATTTACAGAAGGATGCAGACGAAGTCCTCCCTTGTACGGTCCAATGGCATTGTTGAACTGCACGCGGAAACCTCTGTTTACCTGTACCTGTCCATTGTCATCTACCCATGGCACACGGAACATGAGCTGACGATCTGGCTCTGTGATTCTCTCCAGAATCGCATTCTTTCTGTAAAGCTCCTCATTTGCCTCCACAACAGGTCTCAGTGAATTCAAAACCTCTGTTACAGCCTGGATAAACTCAGGCTCGCTTGCATTCTTTTTCTTTACAAGCTCTAATACCTCATCTACATAAGACATTTTTAAATCCTCCTTGGTTTATAAACCTAATATGAAATAAGTTCTAAAGCTGTTTCAACACTGTAATGCGCTAAACTCAACGAATATATTATAGATGAAAATTTTTTCCAACACAACAAAAATATGCTATCCCAATAAATTTTGTGCAATTTACTAAATTTAGTTGTCATAATTCACGATTTTCAGTCTTATTTAACGCATATATTATACGTTAAACTGTATTTTTTATTGCCTGACTGCTTTTCCTGGAAGTTCGTAACGCCTCAAATGTTCTTTTAAAACTCTGTCAAATTCCGTTCCCTTGCCTCTTTCGATGTGATCAATATACTCGTGTGCATGTGTGTCATCCTCATGCAACTGCATGACATTGATCGCGAGATTCGAGCAGTGATCTGCTATCCGCTCAAAATTATTAGTAATATCCGAGAGCACAAATCCCAGCTCGGCTGTACACTTTCCTTTTCTAAGGCGCTTTATATGTCGTTTCTTCATTTCTTTTTGCAGCGTATCAATTGCTTCCTCAAAAGGTTCAATGGATTTTGCTGCCTCCTCGTCCTCTGAGCCAAAGACCTCCACAGATGCACTGACAATATCTCTGACTGCCTGTGAGAATACCTTTAATTCCTCTGTCGCCTTGTCCGAAAAAGTCTGTTCTTTCTTGTTCATCTCCTTTGCACAATCCGCGAGATTCATAGCGTGGTCCGCTATCCGCTCCAGATCGCCTACACTGTGCAAAAGCATATTGAGCTTACGCGAATCTGGTTCGCTCAGATTCCTACTCGAAAGCTTCACCAGATACCCGTTGATTTCGTCGTCATATCGGTCCACGAGATTTTCCATCTGCTCAACCTCTTCCGCAGTCTTCTTACTGTATTCAAACAGGTTATAAGTCGCCTTATTTAAGGACTCCTTGGTAATTTCAGCCATTTTGAGCGCATACATATACGACTGTTCCAGCGCAAAAGACGGCGCGCTCAAAAAACGCTCATCCATCTTGGAAAACAGTTCCTTTTCCCTCGCCTGTCTTTCTTCCTCCTCATCAGGCTTAATGATAATGAGTGACAATTTTTCTAAGTAGTTTGCAAAAGGAAGCAGAAGCAAGGTCGCAAGCACATTAAATCCAGTGTGCACTAGTGCGATTCCTGCGCTGTCAGCCGCATCTTGCAGAAACGCAAAATCAAAAACTGCATTCAATATATAAAAAATAAACGTAAAAATAACAGTTCCAAGAATATTAAATAAGAGGTGGATAATTGAAGCGCGTCTTGCATTTTTGCTTGCTCCGAAACCAGATATCATTGCTGTGACACAAGTACCGATATTCTGACCGAGGATAATCGGCACTGCCGCTTCATAACGGATGCTTCCACTCGCACACAGTGCCTGAAGAATTCCGACAGAAGCCGACGAGGACTGAATAACTGCCGTGACCAGTGCACCCACGAGCAAGCCGAGCAGCGGATTGGTGAACATGGTAAACAACCCCGTAAACCACGGAACCTCACCCAACGGTTTCATTGCCGAAGACATCGTATCCATACCAGTGATCAGTATGGCAAACCCGACTAAGATCGAGCCGAGGTCACGCTTTTTGCCGCTTTTCAAAAACAGGATAAGAATCACACCAATTACGGCAAGTACCGGCGAAAACGATGTTGGCTTGACAAGCTGCAGGAAAAAGTTATTGCTCTCGATTCCAGTCAGACTGAGCAGCCATGAGGTGATCGTCGTTCCGACGTTTGCACCCATGATAATTCCAATCGCCTGTGAGAGCTTCATAATTCCCGAATTGACAAAGCCCACTACCATAACTGTGGTGGCTGATGAAGACTGGATTACTGCTGTCACTCCCGCACCTAAAAGCACTGCCTTAAGCCTGTTATTTGTCAGATTCTCCAAAATCCGCTCAAGGCGTCCACCGGAAAGTTTCTCTAGTCCCTCGCTAAGCAGATGCATACCATACAGAAAAAGAGCAAGACCGCCTACCATCGACAACAAATCAAAAAAGTCCATACAATCCTCCCTAAAGAACTATTCCTTATTATATACACTTCATCAATGCCTATCCCAAAGAATCCATCTATTATCAATGGTTATTTCTTGGATTTGTGTTCCTATGGAAAATAGTTTATAATTATTTTGATAAAACAAAGAATCAAGGAGAAAAACATGCAAATATATGAAGTAACCCTTAATGGCAGGCAATATGCCATGTTGGAAAAAATGCTGTGCACGTACAGGGCCTCACAATTAGCTGCTAACCAGTTAATAAATGGACATGAACTGTTTTATGATATGATGCATGACATATGTGCACCCGTAACCGACGGATGGTGTACCTATGAAATTGTATTGGAAGAATCTCATGACAAACTGGACTTTTTAAGGTTTATGACAAGACAAGTATTTGTGGATGATGAAGATTATTTTGTGAAACAAATAGGAAAAAGTTTTCATTGTAGAAAAGATTTTTCATTTAAAATAGACTTAAAGTTTTAAAATACCAGTCTGTCAGATATTTGCTAAAGGAGACTCTTTTTAATCAGGCAGATTTTTAATGCGTTTTTAATGTAAGAATATTTTGATTGTGATATAATGAGCATTAGCAAAACAATCATATATTGCAGATTTATGATAAAATAAATGATTTTTTTAGACGATCGCAAGAACAGATGGAGGAAATTATGATAAATGCAGCTATGAAAACAAATGGTACTATGGATCGCAATTCCATTCTGTCGATCAATATACCTGAGCCGCAAAGTGTGAAAAACCAAAATAATATTATGACACTGATCAAAAATCCAAGAGGCGGCAGTCCTGCAGCGGCACATGTTTCTCAGCCACAGTATGGTCAATCTCCGAGCGGACAGCCACTAAACAGACCATCACAGCAGCCACAATATGGACAATCGCAGGGCAGACCGCCCCAGCAGCCACAGTATGGGCAATCGCAGAACAGACCGCCTCAGCAGCCACAAAGCAGACCACCCAGACAACCGCAAGTCGTCCAGCCTGCATTGACTGCCGGACAACAAAATACTGCAAGCACTTCCGCAATTTCTGCAGCAAGACCGATTCCTGCACTGATGAACAAAGTCCAAAAAGGACAAAAGATAATGCTCTCGACAGGTGCCCCGGATGCAGTAGATGCCTGTTTTGGCTGGAATGTCACGGATGCGCGGTGCGATGTCGATGTCTCGGCATTTCTGCTTGGTGCTAATGGAAAGGTCATCGGTGATTCCTGGTTTGTGTTCTATGGCCAGACACTCAGTCCAGACCAAAGCACTAAATTTGTGGATGGCGGTATAGACCGCGAAATGATTCAGATTGATTTGAAACGACTAAATCCGCAGGTCAAAAAAATCGTCTTTGTCCTCACCATAAATGATGCACTCACAAACAGGCTTCATTTTGGTATGCTCAAAGATGCCTATGTCCGCATTATGGACAAATCTGGCAAGGAGCTTGTGAGTTTTATGATGACAGAATATTACAACAATGTGATTTCCATGATGATTGGTGAACTTTACCAGCACAATGGCGCATGGAAATTCAGTGCCGTTGGAAACGGTGTGGCAAAAGATCTCGCAGGATTGTGCGATTTATATGGTGTTCAGGTAGTTTAGTTAAGATAAATAGGAGGAGTATCAATCTATGTTGATATTTGAAGTAATTAATGAATTGACCTTAAAAGTCACTTGTCGCGGAAATGATGTATTGTTCACGAAAGCTGGTTCTTTCATCTGTGGCGAAAACGGTGGAAATAAAAATTATAAGTTCGAAAAACTGCTGCTCGGGCCGCAGCAAAATGCAGGGCAGGCACTGTTAGGTTCGCTGATGCGGCGCGTTACTGGTGAAAACCTTCCCCTCATGAAAGTTATGATGAACGGGGATAGCATTACATACTATGCAAATCATGCCCAGCATGTAGTCGTATACCAGCTCCAACAGGGAGAAATGCTCTCCATTGAATCTGAAAATATTCTTGCCTTCACGCAAGACTGCAAGTACGATGTGCGCTTTATTGGCTGCGGCGTTATTTCTCAGAAGGGACTTGCCACCTCCACCCTGACAGGCATGGGACCAAATGCGTATGTTGCGATATTGATTGATGGAAACCCTATCGTGCTAAGTAACATTCAAACAGGCTCTACACTGTCGGTCGACCCTGACGCTGTTGTATGCTGGATGGGCAACGGTCACTGTGATCCGGATATTAAAATGGACGTGAACTGGAAAACCTTTATCGGTCAGTCCTCCGGTGAGTCTTACAGTTTCGAGTGGGGTGTGCACCAGCCAGTGACAGTCATCATTCAGCCCAATGAGCGTGCAAGCGGCATCAATCTCGGCATGGACGGCGGACGTCTTGGACATCGGCCAAATTAGACAATCAAACAGGGGATTCAAGTCCATTTTGCAGACCTGATCCCCTGCATTCATTTATCCACCCTAATAATCATACTTAGGAGCTATTCAAGAGTTTTATTCTGATCATTCTTATTATTTGCATCCATTTATATCTAAGGAACTGTAGGAAAATAAGTGATACAGATTGCGCAGGATATTTCTTCAAAGATGTATGTCAAAAAACGTAGGCGTAGCGGGCTACGGCGAGGCTTTTTGACATGCATATTTGGAGAAATAGACCAGTCAAGATGTGTCAGTTATTTTTCTACAGTTCCTAACCCTAAGCAATACTTGCACACGGTCTCGAGCATAGACTCTGCAAACAGTTTCCCCTCAAAGGGACATTCTATTTTATCAGAAAAAGGATAGCTCTGTGCCAGTTCTGGTGCTGCAATCCCCCTGTCAGCCGCCTCCAGCATTGAAATATCAAACCCGCTGTCCCCTGCCGCGATAACATAATCCGCCCCAATGTAATTTCGAAAACGCTCAACCGCTTTTCCTTTATTTAATGCTTTTGGCACAACATATACCTTCACACCATTATTGAATACATCTACTACATCCGCATCTAAAATCTTTCTCAAATCATCGACAACATCTTCCGGCTCCCCGCATTTTGTAAATACAAACAATTCCCTGATAAAACGAAGTTCAAAAGTTCTTCTTGTTTCCTTCTCCAAAAACTCCAGTGACTTATCCAATTCTGTTTTGCTATTCCTGATTCGCCCCAACGAATCGCGATACCAGATTTCGTCTTCTTTTCCATCGACAAGCAACACTCCGCCGTTACAGGCAAGCACATATGGAAAAGTTCCTACACCCAAGTCAATCCGCTGATAC
>JAIEEY010000375.1 GCA_029067205.1 Lachnospiraceae bacterium | reverse complement strand
GTATTATTCTCACCCGTCCTATCATACATTATAACAATTTAAAGTTCGTCCCAAAAGATTTCGTTAATTTTTTCCAAAAAAGTATAAAGTTTTCAGCAACTTTTAATCATCTGTTTTATTGCGTTTTTGAAAATGCTGTCGTATAATAGCAAATGTGTGTTAAAAAAGTCAAATTATCATTATTGATAATTTTTATAGAAAGGCATGGTTATCTACATGAATAAGAATAAGGAGTTCTATACACTTGGAATCGACATTGGTTCTACCACTGTAAAAGTCGCAATATTAGATGCAGCGCACAAACTGCTCTTCTCTGACTACCAGAGGCATTACGCCAATATCCGGGAAACTCTTTCTTCCCTTTTACAAGATGCATACGCAAAACTCGGAAACCTGACACTGCATCCTATGATCACAGGATCCGGCGGACTGACGCTTGCAAACCACTTAGGCGTACCGTTTGTACAGGAAGTGATCGCAGTGTCCACCTCGTTGCAGGAGCTTGCGCCCAAGACGGATGTCGCTATCGAGCTTGGCGGTGAGGACGCTAAAATCATCTATTTTGAAGGCGGCAATGTAGAACAGCGTATGAACGGGATCTGTGCCGGTGGTACAGGCTCTTTTATCGACCAGATGGCTTCCCTGATCCAGACGGATGCTTCTGGTCTCAATGAATATGCAAAAAATTATAAATCATTATATACCATTGCGGCGCGCTGCGGCGTGTTTGCAAAGACGGATATCCAGCCGCTGATCAATGAAGGCGCCACAAAGGAAGATCTGTCAGCCTCCATTTTTCAGGCGGTGGTTAACCAGACCATCAGCGGACTTGCCTGCGGCAAGCCAATCCGTGGTCATGTAGCCTTCCTGGGCGGTCCGCTTCATTTCCTTTCAGAGCTTAAAACAGCATTTATCCGCACTTTAAAGCTTGACGAGGAGCACATTATTGACACTGCTAATTCCCATCTTTTTGCGGCAATCGGTTCCGCACTCAACGCAAAGGAGGACGTTCATTTCTCCATGGCAAAGATGGTTGATAAACTCTCTTCCGATATCAAGATGGAGTTCGAGGTTGCCCGCATGGAACCGCTATTTTCCGATGAAAGTGAATACAAAAGTTTTCAGACAAGACATGGCTCCAACCATGTAAAAAATGCAAAGCTTGAAAACTATCATGGGAAATGCTTTCTGGGAATTGACGCCGGCTCCACCACGACAAAAATTGCAGTGGTTGCGGATGACGGAACACTGCTCTACTCATTTTATAGCAGCAATAATGGAAGCCCGTTAAAGACTGCGATTTCTGCTATTCAGGAAATCTATCGTCTGCTTCCAGATGATGCCACTATCGTGCGCTCCTGCTCTACAGGCTACGGGGAGGCACTTTTCAAAGCTGCATTTATGCTTGACGAGGGCGAGGTAGAGACGGTGGCACACTACTATGCCGCTGCATTTTTCAATCCTGATGTGGACTGTATCATCGACATCGGCGGACAGGATATGAAATGTATTAAAATCAGGAACCAGACCGTTGACTCGGTACAGCTCAATGAGGCATGTTCGTCAGGCTGCGGTTCTTTTATCGAAACGTTTGCAAAATCCCTCAACTACAGCGTGGAAGACTTTGCAAAAACAGCGTTGTTTGCAAAGCACCCGATTGATCTTGGCACACGCTGTACTGTATTTATGAACTCAAAAGTAAAACAGGCGCAGAAAGAGGGCGCAGAGGTATCCGACATCTCCGCAGGTCTTGCCTATTCTGTCATCAAAAACGCTTTGTTCAAGGTGATCAAGGTATCAGATGCAAGCGAACTTGGCAGGAACATTGTGGTGCAGGGCGGTACTTTCTATAATGACGCAGTCCTTCGCAGTTTCGAGAAGATTGCCGGCTGCGAGGTGATCAGACCTGATATCGCAGGTATTATGGGTGCTTTCGGAGCAGCCCTGATCGCGAGAGAACGCTATCAGGAAGCACCGGAAAATGGCACGACCATGCTCACCATCGACCAGATCAATGCGCTTGAATTCACCACTTCTCTGGTGAAATGTCAGGGGTGCACAAACTCCTGCCGTCTGACAGTCAACAAGTTCTCTGACGGCAGAAGTTACATATCCGGAAACCGCTGTGAGCGAGGCCTTGGAAAAGCTAAGACAGACAACCATATCCCGAACCTCTTTGCGTACAAGCTTGAGCGGCTGTTCTCCTATGAGCCGCTTTCTGACACGGAAGCTACGCGCGGGCGGGTCGGTATTCCAAGAGTCCTGAACATGTATGAAAATTATCCATTCTGGTTTACGCTGTTTACAAAGCTAAAGTACCAGGTTGTGCTTTCGCCGCTGTCTAACAGAAAGATTTACGAGATGGGTATCGAGTCCATACCGAGTGAATCGGAGTGTTACCCTGCCAAACTTGCGCATGGTCATGTGGAATGGCTGATCAGGCAAAATGTTGACTTTATCTTTTACCCTGCCCTGTTTTATGAGCGGAATGAGTTTGACGAGGCGAACAATCACTATAACTGTCCGATTGTAACCTCATATTCAGAGAATATCAAAAATAATGTAGAGGCAATCGGACGCGGTGAAGTTGCATTCAAAAATCCTTTTATGTCCTTCCGTGAGCCTGCGCTAATCTTGCAATCCTTGGAAAAAGAGTTTCCTGAGATCCCTGCTGACGAGCTGAAAGAGGCTGTCGACGCAGCATGGCAGGAACTTGACAACGTGCGCAAAGATATGTGCAGAAAGGGTGAGGAAGTAATCGACTACCTTGAAAAGAACCACGCACGCGGCATTGTGCTTGCAGGCCGTCCATACCATATTGATCCGGAGATCAACCACGGTATTCCTGAGTTGATCAACTCCTATGGCATCGCTGTCCTCACGGAGGATTCCGTATCGCACCTCGCAAAGCCGGAGCGCCCTCTGATCGTATCAGACCAGTGGATGTACCATTCCAGGCTGTATGCTGCCGCAAGCTATGTCAAGACGCGTGATGACCTGGATCTGATTCAGCTCAACTCGTTTGGCTGTGGTCTGGACGCCGTCACGACCGATCAGGTCAATGACATTTTGTCTGGTTCGGGTAAGATTTATACCTGTCTGAAGATTGACGAAGTGAACAATCTGGGTGCGGCGCGGATCCGGATCCGTTCCCTGCTATCCGCGATCCGCGTGCGCGAACAGCGTCATCAGGAACGGACAATCCATTCCAGCCGCATGAACAGAGTGCTCTTTACGAAAGAAATGCGCAAAAATTACACAATCCTGTGTCCTCAAATGTCACCGATTCACTTTGACCTCTTAGAGCCAACTTTTCGAAGATGCGGTTATAATCTGGTCGTGTTGAACAATGACAATAGGGGCAGCATTGATATGGGACTCAAATATGTCAATAACGACGCCTGCTATCCGTCCCTGCTGGTGGTTGGCCAGATTATGGAAGCTGTACTTTCGGGCAAATATGACACGGACCACCTCGCGGTTGTCATGTCGCAGACAGGAGGCGGCTGCCGCGCGACGAACTATATCGGATTTATCCGCCGCGCACTGGAAAAAGCTGGGTATCAGCATATACCGGTAATCTCCATCAACTTGTCAAAGCTGGAGAGCAACCCTGGATTTAAGCTCACGCCGATGCTTCTGCTGCGCGCCGTATATGCCGTAAACTTTGGTGATATCTTTATGCGCTGCGTATACAGAATGCGTCCATATGAAGCTGTTCCGGGTTCTGTGGAGGAAGTTCATCAGAAATGGATTCAAAAATGCTGCGATTTCCTCGGACGCAAATATCTGTCCTTCAACACTTACAAGAAAATGTGCCGTGAGATGATAGCAGAATTTGACGCCATTCCTGTGCTCGATATCAAAAAACCGCGTGTCGGCGTGGTCGGTGAGATTCTGGTGAAATTCTCTCCTGCTGCAAACAACCAGCTTGTGGAGCTTCTGGAGCACGAGGGCGCAGAGGCAGTCGTCCCTGACCTGATGGATTTTATGTTCTACTGCTTCTACAATCAGCTATACAAGGCAGAAAACCTTGGCACAAGCAAGAAAGCAGCCGATATCAGCCGGCTTGGCATCAAGGCAATCCAGATGTTAAGGAAACCTATGAGTGATGCCTTCGCGGCAAGCAAACATTTTATACCGCCTGCAGATATTTATGAGACGGCAAAACATGCACAGGAGATTGTCTCGATCGGTAATCAGACTGGTGAGGGGTGGTTTCTCACCGGTGAGATGCTTGAACTGATCAACACAGATACGCCGAACATTGTATGTACGCAGCCCTTTGGCTGCCTGCCAAACCATGTTGTCGGCAAAGGTGTCATCAAGGAACTTAGGAAACGCCACCCAGAAGCAAATATCGTTGCCATTGATTATGATCCTGGTGCTTCCGAGGTCAACCAGCTCAACCGTATTAAGCTGATGCTCTCCACAGCGCAAAAGAACCTGAACAAAGCCATGGAAAAAGCCGCCGAAAGCGAGAAAAATGCAGCAAAACAGGAAACAAAGAAAAGTACTTCCCGAAAAAAACGCGCAAAAAACAGAAGAAAGAACAACGCAAAGAACAAATCTGCTTAGGAAAAAAACAGGGCATAGCCCTGTTTTTTTATCCTTATAATTCACAGTTGTTGACTGTTCTCGGGAACGGTATCACGTCCCTGATATTTCCCATTCCTGTCAGATACATCACACAGCGCTCAAAACCAAGACCAAAGCCTGCGTGCCTTGCACTTCCATAACGCCTGAGGTCAAGGTAGAAATCATAATCCTCCGGTTTCAGATGACACTCCTGCATTCTCTTCTCGAGAACGGCAAGCTTATCCTCCCTCTGGCTTCCTCCGATGATCTCTCCAATTCCCGGCACAAGGCAGTCCATCGCGGCAACAGTCCTGCCATCCTCATTGAGCTTCATATAGAATGCCTTGATCTCCTTGGGGTAGTCTGTCACAAATACCGGTCTTCCGAAAAGTTTTTCGGTCAGATACCGCTCGTGCTCTGTCTGCAGATCGCATCCCCATGAAACCTTGTACTCAAACTCTTCATTGTGTTTCTCCAGCTCTGTGATGGCATCCGTGTAAGTGATATGTCCAAACTCCGAGTTTGCCACATGCTGCAATCTCTCAATCAATCCCTTATCCACAAACTGATTAAAAAACGCCATCTCCTCCGGTGCATTTTCCAGAACATAGTTGATGATATATTTGAGCATGTTTTCAGCCAGCATCATGTCATCCTTCAGATCCGCAAAGGCAATCTCCGGCTCAATCATCCAGAACTCTGCCGCATGGCGCGTTGTATTGGAATTCTCCGCACGGAAAGTAGGACCAAACGTATAGATATTCTTAAATGCCATCGCGTAAGTCTCCCCGTTCAACTGCCCACTTACTGTCAGATTCGTTGGCTTATTAAAGAAATCTTTACTAAAATCGATCTCGCCATCGACCATGGGGATATTTTTCAAGTCCAGTGTTGTAACCTGGAACATCTCGCCTGCACCTTCACAATCGCTTCCTGTAATCAATGGTGTGTGTACATAGACAAAATCCCTCTCCTGGAAAAATTTGTGAATCGCATATGCACACAGGGAACGTACCCGAAACACCGCCTGAAACGTGTTGGTGCGCGGTCTTAAATGCGAGATCGTCCTGAGATATTCAAAGCTGTGTCTCTTTTTCTGCAATGGGTAGTCCGGTGTAGAATCTCCCTCCACCTCGATCTTCGTCGCCTGTATCTCAAATGGCTGCTTTGCCTCGGGTGTGAGTGTCACAATACCTGTCGCAATGATCGCTGCGCCTACGTTGAGTTTTGAAATACCTGCAAAATTATCCAGCACATCACTGTATACGACCTGCAGCGGCTCAAAAAACGTACCATCATTTATAACTAAAAAACCAAAAGTTTTTGAATCCCTCTTACTTCTGAGCCATCCGCCAATCGTGACCTCCTGATCTGCATACTCCTTATAATTGTGATATAATTCGCGTATGTTTACCATCTTTGTTTTTCCTTTCCATCATTAAAGTATATTTGAATCGCTTTCCTCAGTTTGAAACCTTTTTGTATCAAAATATAGAAAAAAGTCCATTCACCCTGCCTTCCATTATACCCTTTTCGGGCTATGTACGCAATTGTGTTTGGACTTTTTCTTAAATATTTTTTGCCATGAAATACATTCTGTGCGTTATGACGCATCTTTTACTGGGCTGCCTGCATCTGCGCCATCTGGATAATATCGGAAATCTCCATACCGGATTTCTCAACTACTGCCCTAAGCTCATTGAGCTCCTCCATCTTCTGCATCTCCAAAAGTTCATTGAGCTCGTCTTTCTCTTTCTTAATCCTGGTGGAAAGTGCCTCGATGAGTTCTTCTTTCTGGGCAATCTTCTCCTGTATTGATTTCTTTACTCCTCTTGCCATATTTGTTCTCCTTATTCTGTCTATTTATGATAATAATCCAACCCTGTGCATGCATAATTGAATCATTATTGCTATGTAATAAATTATATGGACAAGAAAGGGAAAATATTCATACTTTTCTATTTTTTAGCATTTCTTCTCGCAACCTTCTCAAAGAAATGATCGATTTCCCTCTTCACGTAAGCAGGCTGCAGTGATTTGGACAAATATCCCTCTGGTTTCAATTCAAGCACCTTTTTGACAATCTCCCTGTCAACCCTGTTGGTCAGGAAAATCACAGGTATGTCTGCAAAATCCTCCTCCGCGCGAATCATTTCCAGTACCTGGGCGCCGTTGCATACAGGCATCTCATAATCCAACAGGATCAGATCCGGTCTGTCCAGCGTGATGCCCCTGATCGCAGACAATCCCGACTTAGCCAGGGTCACCTCGTAATCCTTATCAAGCAAATCCTGCATTGTCTTCAGCATAAAGTCTGAATCATCTACCACAAGTACTTTCTTTTTATGGCTGACAATATTCTTTTCCACTTCATTCTGGCTCAGATACTTTTCCACTTCGACCATGGCATTCTCTGTTACAATAGAAATTCCGCCTACACGCTGAGACGTAAAAGGCGCTATTGCACAGTATGCAAAATATCCCTTTCCGGTGTCAAACAATAAGCTAAACTGCGGACTCTGCTTCTCAAACACAAGTTGAAACTGCTCATATGTAAGAAGCTGCTCCTCCTTCAGCTCATACAGCTCTGAGGACGGAAAATATCCCTTGACGCGTTCTGCAAACTGTCTCGCCACATATCTGGCTGCATTCATCAGCATGACATTCATAACCTTGGATTTTGTATCCATCACACTTCCAATCGTACTGACAAGCAGCTGCTCCTCAAAGATCAGAATAAACTCCCGTCTTTTGCCCTCTTTGGTACTATAGATCAGACGATAATAGATACCCTCACCAAACTTTTCCCCGCCATAGCAGTCACTGACTAATCTTGAATCCAGCCTGAACATATCATACAGGAGACGGTTGATTCTCTGTCCCATCGCTGCCTGTTCCTCATCGGGCAGCAGGTTTGCCCATTGACTTACGTTTTCCTTCCCCACCATCGCATGATCTTCGATCAGGGTATGACCAATCAGCCATCCCGCGCACACCCCCAAAAAATGGTTGATCGAATCTGCTGAATACTTGTTCAGCTCCAGTTCCCTCTCCAGTGCCGGAAGTGTCCTCTCCCGAAAGTTCCTGTGAATACGCCTATGTGTCTCCAGCCCCGGATACTCATTGGTAGCCATATAGATCTCTTCGTCTTTGAAATGCTGAAGGGCATGATCCCTAAAATATTTCACTGCTTCCTGACAGACCCACTGGCTCTTCTCTTCCTGCTTCCCAAAATCAAACAGCTTGTTCAGAATGTTAAAAAGCTTCTTGTGCTCCTTATCAATAACCTCCACACCAATATTATACCGATCCTGCCATACTAATTGATTGCCCATGTTAAATTATTCTCCTTTGCCATCATCATTTTATAGTTAGGAACTGTTAACAAATAACCTGTGACAAAGACGCCGTATAAATGATCAGCTGACAAGTCATTGCCATGAGTTATTTATTAACAGTTCCTTAATATATCAGTGGTATTCCTATATTGTAAATCGTCTACCCTCTACAGTGATCATACTGTATTAGAAATATTATAACACATAATTGTATAGGGGGTTAGGAAAATTTAACAATTAACAGCTTATTTTTTCAGATATTTACCACTCATACGGCGTCGCCTGGTACACATAATAATCTAACCAGTTCGTATAGAGGTTATTGCAGTGTGAACGCCATTGCAGGTTTGGTTTCTGCGATGGATCGTCATCCGGATAATAGTTCCTTGGAATATGTATTGGCAGTCCTTTTCCCAAATCTCTCTTATACTCTGCATCCAGCGTATATCTGTCATACTCAGGGTGTCCATTGACGAACACCTTCCTGCCGTTTTCTGCATATGCGAGAAAAACTCCTGCCTCCTTAGATTCCGCAAGCACTGTAATCTTGTCGCAGTTGTGTATATCGGCAGCCGATGTCTCTGTATGACGGCTGTGCGGTGCGAGAAAATAATCGTCAAAACCGCGCACCAATGGAACCTTTCGATTCTGTACTTTATGGGAATAAATCCCAAAAAGTTTCTCTGGAAGCATGCTCTTCTGAATTCCATAATAATGATAAAATCCAGCCTGAGCTCCCCAGCATATATGAAGTGTAGAGGTCACATGTGCCTCCGCCCAGTCCATAATAGCGCACACCTCCTGCCAGTAATCAACCTCCTCAAAAGCAATATCCTCCACAGGTGCACCGGTAATGATCAATCCATCAAAACGCTTATCCTTAATCTGCTCAAATGTTGTGTAAAACCGATTCAAATGATTTGCCGACGTATTGAGCGATACATGGCTCGTCACCATCAGAAAAGTGACATCGACCTGCAGCGGTGTGTTGGATAGGGCACGCAAAAGCTGCAGCTCTGTATCCTGTTTCACGGGCATCAGATTCAGAATACAGACCTGCAATGGTCTGATATCCTGATGCATCGCACGGTTTTCGTCCATCACAAATATATTCTCATTTTCCAGTATCTCCTTTGCCGGCAAGTCACTTTGTACTTTAATAGGCATTTTACTACACTCCCGTCTGTTTATATTTTATTTATGGCTCCATCTCCAGATATTCTGCCATGAACTGCTCCTCAGTGAGAATCGGTACATTCAGTTCTTTCGCCTTTTTATTTTTGGACGAATTTGAAGTTGCGTCATTATTGATCAGACAGACTGTTTTGGCAGACACACTTCCTGCTACTTTTCCGCCCTTTTTCTCAATCAGATCTTTCAACTCATTTCTGCTGCCAAAATGATTCAGGCTTCCCGTCACGACAAATGTCTTGCCCTCGAGCGTCTGTCCTGCCTCATCTATTTCCTCCTTGATGATATGAACCTCTTTTAAGAGATTATCGAATATTGTATTGTTCTTTTCGTCAGAGAAATAGTCCACAAAAGCTTTGGCGATCACTTCCCCGATTCCGTCAATCTCACTGAGCTCCTCCACTGTCGTATGGCGCATCGCATCAATATCATATTTATAATACTTACAGATAACCTTCGCATTGGCAAGTCCGATATTTGCAATTCCAAGACTGTAGATCAGATTCGGAAGTTCTACATCTCTTGCTTTCTCTATTCCATCTGTGAGCTTTTTGTATGACCTCTCCCCAAAGCCTTCCATTTCCACGATTTCCGCCTTGTATCTGTCAAGGTGAAACATATCCTGATATTGATGCAGAAAGCCCTTCCCGATAAACTTCTCCAGCGTAGCTTCCGATAATCCGTCAATATTCATGGCGTCACGGCTGACAAATAAGGTAAATGATTTGATTTTCTTGGCATCACAGTCTGGATTGGTACAGTAAAGTGACTGCACCTCATTGACCGCGCGCAGCTCTGTCTTTCCACCGCAGACCGGACAGGTATCTGGTATCTCCAGATTATCACTGCCTGTAAGGTTTTCTGCAATCTGTGGAATAATCATATTTGCCTTATAAACAGTTATCCTGTCACCAATACCAAGCTTCAAACCTTTCAGTATACTAATGTTATGGACAGACGCCCTGCTCACTGTCGTTCCCTCCAGCTCCACGGGTTCAAAAATCGCAACGGGATTGATCAATCCTGTACGGCTTGCGCTCCATTCAATCTCCTTCAGCGTCGTCTCCCTTATCTCGTCCGCCCATTTAAAAGCAATGGAATCCCGCGGAAACTTAGCTGTCCGTCCCAGAGAGCGGCCATATGCAATATCATCATAAGTCAGCACAAGTCCGTCTGATGGCACCTCGTAAGTCTGAATACGTGTCTCATAATCTGCCACTGCATCTACAATATTCCCTGCATTTACGCGCAGATATTGAACCACGTCAAACCCCTGTTCCTGCAAAAATTCAAACTGCTTTTCTCTTGAATTATCGAAATCCACGCCGTCAGCTTTCACAAGGGCAAATGCATAGAACCGGACATTGCGCTCTGCTGTGATCTGATTATTGAGCTGCCTGACAGAGCCAGAACAAAGATTTCGTGGATTTTTGTATTTTGCATCCACATCATCAATATAGCTGTTGATCTCCTCAAAATCCTGATAAGTGATGACTGCCTCACCCCGGAGTATCAGTTCGCCCTGATATTTGATACGCAGCGGAATATTCTTGAACACCTTGGCATTGTTCGTAATTACTTCACCAACCTCCCCGTTTCCGCGGGTGACCGCCTTCAGCAGTTCCCCGTTCTGATAGGTCAGCACGATTGTCAGTCCGTCAAGTTTCCAGCTTAACAGCCCGTCTTTGTCCCCAAGCCAGTCCTTAAGCTCCTCCCGCTCTTTGGTTTTGCTAAGAGACAGCATCGGACTTTCATGCGCCTCTTTGGGCAGCTCATCAACTGCCTCATAGCCAACACTGATCGTAGGGCTTCCCGTCAGAACCATACCCGTTTCCTGCTCAAGCTCTGCCAACTCATCGTACAATTTGTCATACTCAAAATTGCTCATGATCTCCTTGTCTTGTGCATAATATGCCTTGGAAGCCTCCCTTAACTTCTCCACGAGTTCTTTCATTTTATGTAACTTTTCATTATTTGCTGCCATATTCTCCTCCATATCATTCTCTGTTAATACTTAGGAACTGTTTAAAAATAACTTTTCATTTTGACTTGTCTAAATTGAAAGTTATTTCATGACAACTCCTTATATTATCCCTGACATACCACACAGGCGATAAAGCGATGCAAGTTCTTCACCCTTTAGTTCCCGGTATGTTCCGCTTTTTAGTCCGGCAAGTTTAATATTCATCACACGGATCCGTGTCAGGGATTTTACCTTGTACCCAAAACTCTCACACATCCGCCTGATCTGTCTGTTGAGCCCCTGTGTCAGTATGATGCGAAATGTGTATTTACCAATGCGTTCTGCAGAACAGGGACGCGTCGTCTCATTCAGCTCTTTTAAATAGACACCTTGAGACATTTTCATCAAAAAATCATCGGTGTATTCTCTATCCACCTTGACAACATACTCTTTTTCATGGCGGTTTGCCCCTCGCATCATGCGCTGTATCAGTTCCCCGTCATTTGTCAGGAGTATCAATCCGTCAGAGTCCTTGTCAAGGCGCCCCGCATAGGTAAGCCTCACGGGGTATTGCACTGCCTCCGCAATCGTTTTCTCTGCATGTTTATCTTTCTCTGTACAGGTAACTCCAACAGGCTTATTATACGCCAGGACAACCTTGGAAGAAACAGGTTTCACCTGCCTGCCATTCACCTTGACACAGTCCTGACTGGATACCAGCATACCGCTCACAGCCTTATGACCATTTACTTTTACCCTGCCCTGGTCAATTAATTTATCTGCCTCGCGCCTCGAACATACGTTGCATTCTGCAAGATATTTGTTTAATCTGGTCATATCATTGTGTCCTCTTTCATCCAAAAATACCTTATAAAAATTTTTTCAACCTGCCAATTGCCTTTTCCTCAAAATCCACCAGTTCCTTTGCCACTTCCATTGAAGTATTTCCCGAATTCTGGTGATGATTGATGGATTTCCACATATTTGTAATCCCTCTGCTGCTGCCCTGAATCATGAGTTCGGCAAGCTTACTGGTACTGCAGTTCGTGAATGTATTCATCTGAATACCACCCTTTAGCATCAGCTCCTGCATGGTGCTGCCATGGTATCCTTCCGCCCTCTCACTCTGCAGTCTGTCAGTTGCCTTATTCTGTATCACAGAATACAAAAGCTTCTCTTTGGAAAGTTCATGACGCAATTCCTCATTGTAAACCTTTTCTGAGATGGTATCGATCGCATGGATTGCCATGTCCGTATTTTTCTGGACTTCCCTCAGAATCTCCTGATCATCTTTTTTCATAGCTATACCCCCTGTGTGCTCCGGCACGGATACCAGTCAATAGTTTGAAAGTGACCTTCTTTCAAACTTATTTCCTTTTCATAATATTGTCTCAATAATGAACTCTTTCGATAGCTATAGTATTGCCACATTTTAACAGCCTATGCCTGTATATCTGTGACTTCTGGCATCGTGTCCTCCACCTCTCCTGTCAGAAGCTCAATTTTATCCTTATTCAAGTCCTCTTTCTCAAAAGGAAAAACAACTCCCCATTGTGCACGCAGCTCGTCCATCTGTTTCATGATTCGCAGGATTTCATCGTGCGGCATCTCCCAGCACTCCTTTTCGCCCTTCTCAATAGCCTCCATACAGGAGTATACCTCGTATTCATAGCCTGTTATCTGTTTCGGTGCCTTCACCGATTTCACCGCCTTATAGTTCACATCATACACTGTGACAGAGGCAAAATTGTTAATATTCTCGATTGCAATATATCCTTTAGGACCATAGATCACACCTCTCCTGTCACTCAGTCCGTTCATTGTACAGTTCAGCACCGCCACCCTGCCATCTTTGTATGTAATCGTAATGCTCTCAGATGCATCTACCCCAGTATCTGTGATAACACAAGAGGAATCTATTTTATCGATATCTTTGCCGAACATCATAGCAGCAAAATTCAATAGATACACACCTAGATCAAGCAATGCCCCACCTGCAAGTGCTGGCTCTGTCAGCCTTTTCTTATCTGAAATAGGGTATCCAAGATTTGCTGTCAACATTGTCGGCTCTCCTATGATTCCTGAGTTTAAAATCCCCTTAATCGTAGTAAGCATTGGCATATACCGCACCCACATTGCCTCTGCAACGAATACGCTCTTCTTTTTTGCCAGTGCCAGTATTTCCTCAGTCTGCTTTGCATTTGCCGTAAAAGCTTTTTCGCACAATACATTTTTGCCATTCTCTATGCAGAGCTTCATATTGGCATAGTGTTCCGAATGTGGTGTCGCAATATAGATCAGGTCAATCTTATTGTCAAGCATCATCTCCTCGTAGGAAGTATACGCCACCTTGACTCCATATTCATTTGCAAATTCCTGTGCTCTATCTTCGCTTCTCGACGCCACGCCATGGCACCTCACATTTTTCATCTTTTTGACCGTGCCTGCCATAACTCCTGCCATTTTTCCGGTTCCCATGATACCGATACGCTTTTGTTTAAACATATATCATCCCATACCTTTCACAACAGACCTGTTTAAGGAACTATACAAACTATAAATGAAAGCCCATGCAGCAAGAAGCCACATGGGTTTGCATTTATTACACTATTCTATTATAGCCGATTTATGTATCTATTTTCAAGACAAACAAGTTATTATTTCGAAAAAAACTCTGCCTTGACATAACCTATTGTGC
>JAIEEY010000374.1 GCA_029067205.1 Lachnospiraceae bacterium | reverse complement strand
TTGTACTCTGCTCACCGCCTCCGGCATTTGTTAGTCTCCCCAGCTCTGCTGGGGGATTTATAACTGTTTCATTAATACCTATTTCAATAGTAAGGAGAGTACCCTCCCTGTGTAATGTAAATTCATCCAAAAGCTTCCCATAATGATCTAAAGGCAGATCCCTTTTCCACTCTGTACAACCTGGTACTTTTCACGCAGCTGCCACAGTAGTTTTACGGGCTTCTGCTCACGTATCAGTGAGAAGTAACCAGGTGCATAATCCCCGGAAACTTTAAGCAAGCACTTTTTCTGCATTCATCTGTTCTCTGAGTTGGGAAAATACTGTCTCCACCCTCCGCCGAAAGCAAAAAATCAGCTGTCTGATCTTCCTTGGCCAGTTTGTTTTGTAATTGGAAGGTTTTAATGACTTAAGGCATATCAACCACAATCGAGAGTGGCTTGCATATCGCAAGGAACTTTCCGAAATAAATATCATTCATAATGAATTCTGCGGAGAGTGAAAATTGAACATCAAGCCTTATTTTCACTACCAAGCACATTTTTAATCTTATGCTCCACAAGCGCCTTCACATTTGCACGTCCTGCCTTGAGATATTCCCTTGGATCAAATGCGGCAGGATTGTTATATAGCACCTCGCGAACACCAGCAGTCATGGCAAGTCTTAAATCCGAGTCAATATTGATTTTACATACCGCACTGCGCGCTGCCTGACGAAGCATATCTTCCGGAATACCTATTGCATCCGCAAGCTGTCCGCCGTTTTCCTGAATAATTTTCACATATTCCTGCGAAACACTGGAAGCACCATGTAGCACAATCGGGAAATTAGGCAGCCTCTTGCTAACTTCATCAAGAATATCAAAGCGCAGCTGCGGCTTCTGTCCTGGTTTAAATTTGAATGCACCATGACTGGTGCCGATGGCAATCGCAAGAGAATCCACACCTGTCTTGCTGACAAATTCTTCCACCTCATCAGGATGTGTGTAACTCGCATTTTCGGCAGACACATTGACATCATCCTCGATACCGGCAAGCTGCCCCAGTTCACCTTCGACCGCCACACCCTTTGAATGTGCATACTCTACAACACGGCGGGTTAGTTCAATATTGTCCTGAAAAGAATGGTGTGATCCATCAATCATAACGGAGGTAAAACCACCATCAATACAGGATTTGCAAATATCAAAATCAGCGCCATGATCCAGATGAAGCGCAATTGGTATATCATTTAGCTCCAAAGCTGCTTCTACAAGCTTTACCAGATACGCATGATTTGCATATTTCCTTGCACCTGCTGATACCTGCAAAATTACAGGGGAACGAAGTTCTCTAGCAGCTTCTGTGATACCTTGTACGATTTCCATATTATTCACATTGAAAGCACCAACTGCATATCCCCCTTCATACGCCTTGCCAAACATTTCCTTTGTTGTCACTAAAGCCATAATCTTATCCCCACTTTCTTTATTTCATATTTAATAGTTTCAAAAATCCTTCTATATTCTTTTCAATGTCCCCCTCAAATACTGCTGAGCCTGCCACAATTACATCTGCCCCTGCTTCAAGGTTCTTATTAAGATTATTAAGGTATATGCCCCCGTCTATTTCCAACCTTATGTTGCGACTTTGCCCATTGAGCATGTCGCGCACCATTTTGATTCTGTCAATACTTCCTGGGAGATAGGACTGCCCGCCAAAACCCGGATGCACTGTCATCACCAGAACCATATCCACGATATCGATATATGGGATGATCTCACTAATTGGTGTTTCCGGATTAAGGGCAATTCCAGCCCTGACGCCATGATTCTGTATCATTGCGAGCGTGTCTGACACGCATCTGCATGCCTCTACATGTATCGTCACCCCGTCTGCACCGAGCTTTATGAATTCCTCCACGTAACGCTCCGGACGATCCACCATCATATGTACATCCATAAAAAGCTTTGAACGCCTTTTCAGGCATTTGAACACAGGCATTCCAAAGGATATGGATGGAACAAACACTCCATCCATAATATCTACGTGCAGACAGGTTACACCTGCTTTTTCTACGATATCAATCTGCTTTCCAAGTTCACAAAAGTCAGCAGCTAAAATAGATGGCGCCAGATAGTTCATCGTACTAATTCCTCTTTCCTTTCTCCGAAACTATCACGAATTTAACTTTCTCTTCTCTAAATACTGCAGCATTTCGGAATAATTCCTAAACAACATATCCAAAACCAAGAATTGTAAAGAGCTGATTTTCACATCCCTCAGCCATCCTGATCACGATGTCATGTTCATGGCTTTTTCTATCATTGAATATGACTTTCGCATTACAGTGCACCCATCCTACTTCATGTGGATCAAGTGTCGTAATAAGACTGCCATCCACATACACACATGCTTTCCCAACATCGCAAGCCGCAGAATCCTTAAATATGACCAATAAAGCCTTACACTTGATTTGCATTACAAACGGTCTGCCACCAGTTGTATGAAACCAGTTATCCGGAAACTGGGGAGTTGGCATGGCATCTTCGTTTCTCTCCACTGATTGCAGTTCCCTGTCCCGTCCACCAAAATCTCCGCAGTCAATCACCGCGTTTACTCCGTTATCCCGTCTGTCAAGCAGATGTACCTCCTCAAAATCCGCACCGATTACAGACTCTTTCGGTAATTGAACCTTATTATCCATAATATTTATGTCTTCGTTATCAATTTCCCCAAACAGATTCAATATACAATCCGCTGTAATTCTGTGTCCTATATTACTCGGATGGAAAACATCATAGAAAAACTGATTCTTTGACAAAACTCTGCCTTCCTCTTTGCTGAGCGCAAACTGCTCTGTCACAGCATCCTTTATACTCACCATTGGAAGATTATAATGATATCCAACCAGGCTTAATCTTTCCTGCAGATTCCAGTCATAGGAAAAAACCATGAACAGCAGCAATACCGCCGGCGGCTGCGGTAATTTCAAAATCTTGCGTACAAGACTTTCATAACATATTCCATTCGTTTCATCACCATCATCATTGACAGCAAATTCCACCACTACCAAGTCAAGAATATTATTTCCATAGTCCAAGACATCTCTCTCAAAGCGTATCATGCCAAGTTCCGAAGACGTCCCTCCTATTCCTGCTTTGATGAACCGGACGTTATGACTGGTTCCATATCTATCAGCAAATGCTTTATAAAACTTATATGCATAACAATTCGTATGAATCGGTGTAGCACCGGCACCCTGTGTTATAGAACCGCCTATGTAAGCAAGTGTTACATTCTCACCATTTCGCGCCTTGTCTATTACCTTCTTTACCGCAGCAGTATTACCTTTTGACAGAAGGGATCTTGCAATCATATTTTTATAGGCTTCTGAATCATAGTCTATATCCGAATCCTCTATCACTTCCGGCGCATCAAAACCATCTTTCAGATATAATTTTATATTCACAGTGGCAAGAACCTCTGGAGTATCAAACTCAAACCTGATCTGCCCAGGCTCTTTATCATCCTCCGACCATTTCTCCGCATCTAATGGATATATCTGTTCGATACCATCACAGCGCATTGTATGAAAAATAGCTGTACCAGAATGATACACATCCGTTTTCCCATACATTTGAAAAATGAAATCCACTTTCCGATCACGTTCTTTTGTGGAAACGGATACGCCGATGCTGTGTATCATTTTCCGGAATCCCTGTGTGGTTTTTAAAAGTTCCAGCATCGTTTCATCCTTAATATTCCCTACAATCTTAGCGCTGTCTATCAGTCTGCCGCTGTCCATATACAGAAATTGTATTCCCTTGTTATCTGGCTGTGGACTTGCAAAAATCTCCTTTTCCTGCAGCAGATAGAAAAAAGGCCTTTTTGCCACAGGATCTGACGGTGCAATCTGTTTCTTAATCATTTTTCAAAAACTCCTTGGTCTGACCATACACGCCTTTTGCATCAAGCCTGTATTTTTCCAGCAAAGCTGCTGCAGAACCTGACTCCCCGAACACATCTTGCATCCCAATCTTGTAAACAGGCGTAGGACATTGACTACACAATGTGTCGCATACTGCACTTCCTAACCCGCCAATTACAGAATGCTCCTCAGCTGTTATAACTTTTCCGGTCTTCTTTGCTGATTTGATGATAATTTCCTCATCAAGCGGCTTGATTGTGCAGATGTTGATAACCTCCGCGCTAATGCCATCTTTCTCAAGCATTTCTGCCGCTCCGAGGGCAGAATCCACACAGATTCCAGTCGCTACAATTGTCACATCTGTGCCTTCTCTGACTACAGTCCCTTTCCCCATTTCAAACTTGTAATCAGGCCTGTCGTTAATCACAGGAACTGCCGCACGTCCGAAACGGATATAGACTGGTCCTTCATATTCCACTGCTGCCCTGACTGCCGCCTTTGCCTCCACATCATCAGCCGGACACATCACTACCATACCTGGAATTGTACGCATCAGGGCAATATCCTCATTGCACTGATGGGAAGCACCGTCTTCGCCTACTGTGATGCCTGCGTGTGTCGCACCGATTTTTACGTTTAAATGTGGATACCCAATAGAGTTTCTTACCTGCTCAAAAGCACGCCCTGCTGCAAACATTGCAAAGGAACTCACAAATGGAATCTTTCCTGAAAGTGACAATCCCGCCGCAATGCCTGTCATATTGGATTCCGCAATTCCACAGTCAATATGCCTGTCTGGAAATGCCTTTCGGAACATACCTGTCTTAGTAGCTGCCGCAAGGTCAGCGTCAAGAACTACCAAATTAGGATTTTCCTTGCCTATTTCCACAAGAGCAATGCCATAGCTCTCTCTTGTTGCTATCTTTTTTATCTCAGCCATCCTATTTTCCCTCCTTGTCTAGTTCAGCGCCAATTTTCTCTAAATCAGCCATAGCAGCTGCATACTCCTCATCATTCGGAGCTTTGCCGTGCCAATCTACGCTGCCCTCCATAAAGGATACGCCTTTGCCCTTTAATGAGTGTGCAATAATTGCTGCAGGCATGCCCTTTGTTTCTCTTGCCTCGCGGAATGCTGCGCGGATTTGGTCAAAATCATGCGCATTTTCAAGATTAATCACATGGAAATTAAATGCCTCGAACTTTTTATCAATCGGGTATGGAGAACATACATCCTCAATTTTACCATCAATCTGTAAGCCGTTATTATCCACGATCACACAGAGATTATCAAGCTTCCTATGCCCCGCAAACATAGATGCCTCCCAAACCTGTCCTTCCTCTAATTCGCCGTCACCAAGCAATGTATATACTTGATAACCAGCATTGGACATCTTCGCGCCAAGTGCCATGCCACAGGCAACTGAAATGCCCTGTCCAAGTGAACCAGAGGACATATCCACACCGGGGACATGCTGCATACATGGATGGCCCTGCAGATAGGAACCTAATTTTCTAAGCGTTTGCAAATCTTCTACAGGAAAATATCCTCGGTTGGCAAGTGCTGAATAAAGCCCCGGCGCTGTGTGCCCCTTTGACAGCACGAAGCGATCCCTGTCTGCCTTTTTCGGATCTTTTGGATCAATATTCATCTCCTCGAAATAAAGATATGTAAAGATATCTGCCGCCGATAACGAACCGCCTGGATGCCCTGCCTTCGCCGCATGAACACCTGTAATGATGCCTTTGCGGACTTCATTTGCCGCTTTTTGAAGCTCCAAATTTGTCATTGTGAATTCCTCCATTGTTTTATATTCTTATGTACCTATTTCAACGGATACATTAAGTTGTGCATTAATAAATCCTATAATTTCCACTAAGTGCCAGGAACGCAAAGAAATACAGACAATTGTCATAATATCTCCTGTCACCTGTACGCATGGGAAGCTTCCAGAACAGCTCTACCCACTCCTTGCTGCAGCTTGTGAAGGATGCAAGCACTGACATTGCTACTGTTGCTGGAATTGCCACTGGATGAAGCACCTGTTCCTCTGCTATGATCCCATCAAGTTCATGAACATGGTAGGTATTCCTTCTGCCATCCTCCAGCAGAAACTCCTGTATTGCCTGTGCCGCATGGCATTGTCCCTCATCCTTCCCAAACCATTCGTAGTCAAGTCCGATATTAGCCACAGTGCGATAAGAGTCACTGTAGAACCAGTCGTGTCTGTCGTCTGTCCATGGCAGTTTCCGACGCATCGGGCTGCCGTCAAACTCAGCATACTCTGCTGAAAAACCAGTCCTTCTATCACAAGCCCTCACAAGATATTTGCGGCTCGCCTGTGCAGCCTTCTTCCAAAACGGTCTGTCCTCCTCGTATGCCCACATTGCAAACAACTCATAAAAATGCGGCAGATGATAGGACGGATCCGTAAAATCAATCCCTGGAACAAATAAAATCTGATAGTTCTCCTTATTCCACATTGCAGTGCCGGGTCTGCCATTTTCTCCTTTGTGCAGACACGCCCTCAAAATTTCTTTCGCCTCATAGGAATAATTGAAGATGCCGTCTCCGTCTCCCCACCTGTGAGACGCAAAAAACAGTGCCAATGCAAAAAACTCCTCTCCGTCCGGTGCTGGACCGTCCGCATTTTTTGTTCCATCCACGCCACATGACCATGCAAAATATCCCTCATTTTCCCCTTCCTGCATCCACATATAAGCCTTGGACCACTTCCACAGCCTGTCAAATTCATCATGCATATTAAGCTGTACACAGAGCATCATTCCATATGACATTCCTTCTGTACGCGCATCATTATTTCCCGTATCCATGATATATGCCATATCATCTCCCACCGGATAGTATACGCGCTCGTCTTCTTTTCCATAAAAATAAAAGTTCTTAATTTCCTGCAGTCGTCCCTCAATCTGCGCCAGCCCGATTCCTACTTCCTCAAATACATTTCGATATTGTTCTTTCATATCTTTCTCTCTTTATTGCTGTGATGTCATTTTTCTATACTGAAATAATTCAGATTATCCGTAACAGCAATTGACAGTTTTTTCAGTTCCATGGCTGTTCTTGCAAGCGAGGCCGTAGCATCATTGAGTTCATTCATTGATGTGTTGGTCTGCTCTGTCGTTGCAGCATTTTCTTCTGCTATGGCTGACAGATTGGTCATAAGGTTAACCACCTGCGCTCCAGCATTACCACACACAACAGCCTGTTCAAGCACAGTACTCATCTTGTCTGTAGTAGACCTTATTCCTTCTTCGACAATGCCAAACTTCTCCTTAGTCTCATCGAGCTGCTTCTTCTGATCCAAGATAATATCCGTAACCTCATTGATAGACTGCACTGTCTGCCGGGACTCTTCCGACAAGGAAAGTATAATATCATCAATTATTTTTGCGGAAGAATTTGTCTGTTCCGCAAGCTTCTGTATTTCACTTGCCACCACGGCAAAGCCTCTTCCGGCTTCACCGGCCCGGGCTGCCTCTATACTGGCATTTAGAGATAACAGGTTCGTCTGACTTGCAATCTCCGCGATCAGGTTTACAACCTCCTGAATCTTTACTACTGACGCATTTGTCTTATGGATCTGATCCGATATCTTTACGAATGCGTCTGCAGTCTGATCACTTGTGCGGCTCAGCTCCTGAACAATTCGTGTCGCCTCTGTTCCCCTTTCGCTCATGCCCTTTGAAGTATCTGACAGATTCTCAACACTCGCTGTAATCTGTATCATATTTTCCTGCATTCTGGATGCTTGTTGTGACGAATCAGAAATATCGCTTGCCTGCACCGCAGCGCCTTTTGCTATTTCGTCTAAAGCTGTGCTGATTACCTCTGATGCTCCCTTGGTTCTATTTGCCTTGTTTTCAAGCGCATTGCCCGTCTCTGCAAGATTTGTAGAAATTCCCTGCAACTGGCTTATGCTGTCCTCTAGTTTATCCAAGAACACATTCAAACTCTTACCAAACTGTGAAAACTCGTCCTTTCCATTCGCCTTGATCCTGACTGCAATTTTTCCCTGCGTAATCCGATCCAGTGCCTTTCTGAAATGCATAACATTTCTGTCAATACTGGAACTAATCAATATGGTCAGACCTACCAATATGATCGATGCAATAATGATCACTATGATACTTGCGTTCTGCACTGTAGATTTCACGCGAACCATATCATCAGAAGCGATATCTTTGACGATACCACACAAGGTTGTCAATTCCTCATTTAACACTTTATTCTCCGCTTTTAATACGAGAATCGTATCGTCAATTTCCTTCATCTGCACAAAGATCTCTTTCTTGGCACTGAGTTTACCAAGAGAATCATTTGCAAGTTCACTGCTTGTGGTATACAGCGGAATGTTCTCTTGCATCTCTGTCATCAACACCTCTATCCCTGCACAATCGTCCGTTGTGTCCTTCCCCTCCACCACTAACTTGCTATATGTATTTACTTGATTATCCAGTTGCTCAAGACTGCCCTGAAAACTGTAAACTCCAGAATAAGAACCTCCATACTTATAGTCATATGACAGATCATTCGGTTCCATATAAAGGGAATACTCGATATTGGCATAATCCTGTGCCGCATACTCTTTGACTGGGATCGTTACTGCAAATTCCTCCCATCCCTCATTGGCTGCATTGAAGTTACACCCAACACGGATCGCTGGTTTTGAATCAAATGTGGTAATCTCACTGTCAACGTAGGCAAGTCCGGAGCCGTCGAACTTGTCAATTACAGACAAATCAATATCGATCAAATCCGTACCTTTGACTAATTTTATATCAGTAATATAGCAGTCATTGTGATACGTGAGTGTTCCTCCAACCCTGAATGCCAGCGAATTTCTCTTTACTTTTTCCGGCACTGGTCCACTGTAAACCAACCTGACATATTCTTTACCACCAATCTCCACAAGTTCTCCGCTCGTCCACATATGGGCATCAATCCATTTGATTTCCAGCCAGTCCTGTTTATCGATCAACCCGGAAAAACTGTCAGCCAATGCTTCACTACCTTCAAGATATTGTCCATACAATCCGCTTTCACCGTCAAATCCCCTTGTATTGCTAAGCTCGCTTATTTTACTATAATTTGCACTGCTCTTCGTCAGTTTTTCAAGCATATTCTCAATATCTTCCTTGTATTTTGTGTCTGCGAGGTGCTGTAACAGCTCTGCGTTTGAAGTCATCTGTCCAAGATTGTCAAGAATATTGTCAAGATACTTCTGATCAATGTAATACTGATATTGTGCCTCGAGTCCGAGATTCTTTGCCTGCAATACATCAATCTCGTTGACAATCGATTCAATCTCACTGTTACTGCTGTTCCTGTTGATCGAATTAATTCCCAGTACGCCGATACAGACCGCCACCAGGATAGAAAAGACACCCATAAGCAGTATCTTACTCTTGATCGTCTGAAACATTACTGCACTTCTTATTGTACTTTTTCCGTGATTCATGATGACTGTACCCCTCCATTCTTATCCCAATCTCACTTATATAATATTTTTATTTTATTAAAAAAATATTCTGCTGACTCCTGACAAATTAAACATCATATCCCTGCATTTTATATCAGATACCAGTATTTACATCCCCTTTTATAATCTCTTCCTAAATTGCTAAAATATGTTTATCCGCTATTCTCCACCCTCGAACTTCCACTCATATACCTCATACCCTTGTCCTGCAAACACAAAGTAAAGATCATGAATTCCGCTCACCTGTTTTCCTACTGCCGTTATACAGACTGTAAGCATTTCCGCGCTTTCAGGAGCAAGCTCTGCAATGCACAGTTCTTCTCCCTGCAGATTGTCCAGACAGACCTTAACATATCCTTTTGCAGTCCCGCGCACAGACATTTCCAATGTTTTTATCATCTTTCCACAAAAATCGACTCCGCTGACCATGATCCAGCTTCCATCGGTTATACCTGTCACAATCATGTCACCTGAACCGCTATTGATAGCACTCTCACTGTACTGTGTCGTCGTAATCCCTGCCATTGACGCAATCGTGGCTGCCTTGTGTGTGCGATATGGATCAAAAGCTTTCATCTGTGGTACGCCTTCCCTTGTTGCCTGTATCACGCTAATTTCACCATTCATAGCAATCTGCACTGCATCAATGCTTGTGCTCCTGTAATTCTGTAATACACCCATCCTCTCCTCAAGAACCCTCGTATGATATGACATATACCACTGATCATGAAAGCGGAACATGCAGTGATGGTTATTTCCCTCTATTCCAAAAAAATATCCGGGATTTTTAAGGATGGAACCCACCAGCGTAAATGGTCCCATTGGGTCATCACCTGTCATGACCATAATTTCACCATCGCCAAACCCAAGCTCCGAAATTTTTTCTTTCGGTACAGAAAAATTGGAACAATAGGAATAGTAATACCTGCCATTTATCTTGTTGATACCAGAATCCTCGTAAAGATATGGAACGTCTGCTATCACTACTGGTTCCCCCTCAATACTCACCATATCCTTTCCAAGCTTTGCCACCCTCGCCGTTCCTGGGTTTGCTGCCATGCCAGGACTCGGAACCCCTCCACCAAAATAAATATATGCCTCCCCGTCGTCATCCAACAGCACCGCCGGATCAAACAGCCATGTAACTTCGCTGCAGGTAGGCGTTTCTCTCGAAATCAAAGGCTTTTTGATTGCATCTGTAAAAGGTCCTGTAGGACTGTCCGCTTCCAAAACTGCTATCCCGTTTCCATTGTTTGCAAAATATAAAAAGAACTTCATCTTTCCGTCAATCTCTTTGCACACTGCCGCGGGTGCCCATGAATTTCTGCTCCACTTTGCGGCACCAGTGCTGCCTGCAGCGTACACAGTCCCATGGTCTGTCCAATTTACCAGATCCTCAGAAGACACAACATTGATGGTGTCAATCTGTGAATACACATTCTCGATAATTTCGCCATTATCATTGCGGATAAAGACATCTCCCGTCATATACAGATAGACTCTGTCACCATACACCAGCGCGTAGGGATCTGCACCAAACCGCTGTGTCATGACCGGATTGTGCTCTCCCTGCTTTTTATAACCCTCCTGCAGCTTCATTTGCCTATATTTTTCCTGCACTTCTTCCCGTGCCATCACTATTGCCTCCAATTTTCTAATAATATTCCTCTTTCACATATAATATACGATTTCTCTAAAGGAAGTCATATCGTATAAAATCGCGAAATACGGCCTTTCCTCCTGTCTGTTTCGTTGCGTAAGAGAACAGACCAAACCGACAGCCTGCAAAGTGGCCGAGCGTAAATCTCAATTTCTTCTGAATCCCAATCTGCTTCCAAGTTCGATCTGACTCTTTCGTATCCGAAAGGTAGAAAAAGACGGCCTCATCTTTCCCATCCATAAAATCAACTTTCAGACGAATCTGTACCACGGCAGAATCCAATGCAATACGTTCATATATGGTCTCCTTTCCCTTCCTGCCATCCATATCCTCTACACCTGACATAACTAAGGAGAACTTGCCATTCTGCTTTGTGACAGCCGCCATCACATAATACTCCTGCAGCGCACACATACCTGTATAATCGCCATCATTTAAACCACTTCCATCCACTGTAATCTCTGCACAACATTTCGGGAAACACATCCGCTGGGTAATTGTATTTGCTGCCTGCGTCAAATCCGTGCACACCCTGCCATTTTCGAGCTGCCAGATTCCAAGGACATTATCATGGAATACATATGCCAGATCAGGCTCATGATTAAACTGCCAGCAGGACTTCAGTCCATAAGAATCATACTTTCGTTCTGACTGCATATCTGACGAAGAATAACGGAAATCATCGCTTTGCACCAATGGGGTATATCTATGCTCTGGTCTGGTGGACTTGACAGTAAACTCAATCGAAAGAATTCTTTTCTCGTCAAACACAGGATAATTATTTTCCCATGTGACTGGTATCAATATCGGAATACGTCCCACCGCCCCCCTGTCCTGAAAAAGCATGGCATACCATTGTCCGGAAGGTGTATTCACAATCCCTCCCTGCGCTACTCCCTGACCGCAATATCCAATATCATCATTAAATACATCACCACCTGTAAATTCTCCGTCCAACGAATCTGATACAAAACATGCCTGTACACGTTTCCACCTATCCCGAAGCGAATGAATCAGAAACAGATAGTATTTGCCATTGATTTTATAAAAATGTGTACCCTCATATCCAAGCTGCGGATTTTCATCATCACTGACTATCACACGTTTCAATCCGCCCTCCAATGGACCGCTTAGGTCTGATTTTAACTCCACCACGGAAATTTGCATATTTCCCGACGCGATATATACTCTGCCGTCATCGTCAAACAAAAGGGAACCATCATGATAAAAGCCGTCAATATGCCCTTTTCTCCATGGTCCTTCAATCTCTTCTGATTGATATAAATATGTTTTGCCTGTATCATTCGCCACGAAGCATACATAGAAAATACCCTCATGATACCGCAGCGATGCCGCCCACATACCTTTTCCATATATGTTCTGATCACCAGAAAGCCCCTGTGCCGGCGTGCTGTCAAGTCTGTCATAAACATAAGACATATGCTCCCAGTGACACAAATCATACGACCGCAGGATTTCCCCGCCGGGAAAAAAGTGCATTGTCGTGCTTATCATATAATAGGTATCTCCAACCCTGATTACATCTGGGTCAGGATAATCAAGCCCTATAACTGGATTGATTTGATCCTTTTGCATCTTAAACTATTCCTCCGTCTCCAGCGCTCCATCATAAAAACACCTCAGACGCTCTGTTTTGTGTCCTGTGAGTTCTTCACTCCTCGTATCCGGCTGGCTGCCGCCTATGCTGATTTCATATTCACGTCCTGCTATCTTATTATTTCCATTCTTGTCATACAGCATAAAAGCTTCCCTTGGCAGATAAATCTGACACTGTCTGCCCTCACCTGCTTTTAGATAAACTTTTTTTATCCCTTTCAGCTGCGCATTGGGCGTACCTGCCCTCTTCGCTTTTACATACACCTGTACAGTCTCCATACCATCTCTTTCACCTGTATTTGTGACTGTGAACCGCACTGTCACGCCTGCATTGATATCTGGTTTTTCTTCTGTAAAAGCAATATCAGAATACTCATATTGTGTATAGGATAACCCATAGCCAAATGGATAAAGTGGTTTGTTTTCCATATAACGATAAGTCCTGCCCTGCATGGAATAATCCTCAAAATCGGGAAGCTCCTCTGTCGTCCGGTAAAATGTCACAGGAAGTTTCCCCTCGGGGTTTACCTCACCAAAAAGGATCCGCGCGATTGCCGCTCCGCCTTGCGCTCCCGGATACCATCCTTGTAATATAGCGTCAATGTTTTCATCCTCCCACGTAACTGCCATCGCACTTCCAGTCAACAGCACCAGAATGACAGGTTTTCCACTTTCTTTTGCAAGCTTCAGAATATCATGCTGTAATCCTGGCAGCTTTAAATTGGGTTTGTCCCCGCTTCCGTATTCATTGCCTGTATCACCTTCCTCACCCTCCAGGGAAGCATCCAGACCCATCACTGCAACGATGACATCGCTTTCCCTGCAAACGCCCCGCACTTCAGATGCCCGATCATTTTCCTGTGCCAATCCGCTTGTCCTGTCCTTGTATAAATGGCAGCCCTCAGAATAGAGGACACGCACATCATCACCGACATAATCCTGAATTCCTTCGAGTATTGTCACATATCGTGTTCCGTGAGCCTCATGGATTAAAAAAAAGGCTCGGGGGTTAGTGTGGCTGGTGCGCTGG
>JAIEEY010000373.1 GCA_029067205.1 Lachnospiraceae bacterium | reverse complement strand
TATTTTACTACTTTTCCCACAAAAAAGCTTGTTTCCTGCATTATTTAGTGCGAATTATTTTTTCCTTTCAAGGCTGTTCAAACTAACTTCAATAAATCTTTTGAGCATACTGGAAAAAATGTGTTAAAATAAAAAGAGCTGTCTACTATCATTAAAACAAGGCGGGAGTATCTATACTACTTAACTCATTTCCATTGTCATCCATAAACCATTCGCCAAGCGTTACTTTTGTTTTTTCCATTTCTATTCCTCCAATTAGCTAAACAGAAAACATATTCGCTATTGTATTGATATCACAATTGCCTATACAGGCAAGCCCAAAGTTTTCTGGATGTAATATATCCTGCAAACATTTATTTATATCCTGCAATGGTAACTTTTCAATTACCCGGATTTCATTATCCGGCGAGTATATCATTGGATCCATGGCAAGTTTTAACAGCATATCAGCCTGAGTAGTAAGATTGCTTTTTTCACACAATTTTTGCATTACCATATGTTGTTTAACTCTTCCTAATTCTTCTTCTTCGAATCCATCGGTTCTTAAAATTTCAAATTGTTCCAATGCATATTTTACTATCTCTGGAATATCTCCTGACTTTCCAACTGCTGTAATTCCTGCTGCATTACAACGTCCTAAAGTAGAAACAAATCCGCCAATCTGATATGCCAAATTATTTTCAAATCTAAGACCATAGCCAATTCTGTTGGTTAAAGTTGGATTGCTCATTGCTGTCACCAGAATATTCATGGTATTTTGTATCAATTCCTTGTTAAGCGCAGTTGTCTTTCTAAAACAGACAGAAACTATACTATTCTCTCCTGAATAGTGAGGATTAAAATATATACTTGGTGTATTTTGTACTGGTTCCACCAATTTTTCTGTAGGCCGATCTTCTAAAGAAGCAAATTTTCTCTCAATGATATCATTCATCTCGTAATAATCAAAATCACCAAATACTACCAATGCTGTATTTTCTGGTGTATACGTACGATTCAAAACTTTCTCCATGTCTGTAGACTCAAATTTGCGAACATTATCACGTTTTCCCACTATGATTCGCCCGATATCTTTTTCCCCGTACAGTGCCTGAATCGCTCGATCTGAGATCTGATTAAAATTTGCGTAATAGGAACTTAGTTCCCGCTCTACAATTTTCTTTTCTTTCTCCATATTTTTCTCAAGAAATTTGCGGTTTTCAAAAACTATCTCTTTTAAGAAATCAATATACTTTTCGCTTCCAGATTCAAGTCCCACAACATAATACATTGTACTGGATTTATAGGTTGTTGCATTATAGGATGCGCCATGTTTTCGCAGTTCTTCTTTATACTCACGTATCTTGGGGGCTTCCTCATTATCTGCAATGAGCATATGTTCCAGGAAATGCGAAATACCATTATTATCATCACTCTCATTGGAACGCCCTTGACTCATAATGATTCCAGTTTTTATTACACGAGATTTAGGTTCTCTATGCAAAAGAACCCGCATTCCATTATTCAAATAATAACTAAGTACATCAAACATTTCTTTTCTCCATACTACATTTCGTTCACTGTCTGCGCCTGAACCAGGGAATAAAAATACCCTCTCTCTGCAACCAGTTGTTCCCACTTGCCACTCTCAACAATTTTACCATTCTGCATAGCAAGAATCATATCATAATTCTCCATAACCTTTTTTTCCAACCGATGCTGTACAGAAATAATCGTCGGTACAGCACTTTCCAAAATCAGCTTCTCCATATCTAAATAATTCACATGATCCAGTGCAGATGTTGCCTCATCCAAAAACAGAATATCCTTTTTTGCAAGAAGCGCTCTTCCCAAAGACAACCTCTGTTTTTCTCCACCTGATAATTTCTCCCCTGCATCTGACAATACATGATCTAATACACTTTCAAACTCCTCTAGCCGTTGTTTTAAACCAATTTGTGAAATTTTTTCCAGCACTGTTTTGTCATTTGTCTGTTCATCAAACAATGTGAAATTATCCCGGATTGTCGCATTTAATAATACGCCCTTTTGTGGAACATACGAAATATATTGATACAAAGAATCACTGTTAACAGTTCGCGAGTCCACAGTGTCATAAAATACTCTTCCTTCATAATCATTAAAATATCCCATCATAAGCTTTAAAAGCGTACTTTTGCCACTGCCACTCTCACCCACAAGCACATATTTTTTCCCGAGCTGAAATTGGAAAGAAACATGATCAAGTACAATCTTTTCTCCCATAGTCAATGTTACATTCTGTATATCGATCCTATTTTTTAGTTCTCCCAGCCTTGGCTGTTCTTCTTCGGTATGCACGAGAAGATTATATTTATCCACCACTTCCTTCACACTGAGTATTTTGGGAATATAATCACTCAGATTTGACAATGGTGTTGATATGCCATTTGATATAAAACTGATCGCAAACACTTGTCCAACCGTCAACTTTCCATATAAAGCCAGAAACATCCCCACTAACAAAATTCCAATTGTAACTGCTATGGAAGATATCGCAATTGTATTAGACATAAAATCTAATTGCAGATAGGCTTTTTTCTTCTTTTGTTCCAGCTCATCTGCTTTCTGCGCATGAAGCTTCTGTACAAACGCCTGCGCATGATAATCTGTAAATTCCTCAAATCCTTCCAGATAGTCATTCAGATAAAGTGTATAGTCTCCCATATATTTTGAATACTCTCCAAACTTTTTCTGTACAGGAGTCATCAGATACTTTGATAATAATAAGGGAATGAAGCTCGCAATCATCACAAATATTGTTGCAACAATATTTATTTGAAATAATGCTGCCAATGTGATCATTAGCGTAATGCCATCCGTTATGGCATGTACTACAGGAATCAAATAATTATTTTCCAAAAGCTGCAGGTCATTCACCATAAAGGACTTCCAACCTGCAGCACCATACTCGAAAAATCGGCTATATCTCTTTGCGGAAATATTCCGAAATGCTTCGGAACGCATCGCATATGAAACTATTTTCAAATACCTGTTCTCGATCATGGAATAGAATACGCGAACTACCAGAAACAGCACTACCACTATGATTATCCTGATCAAATATTCTCTATAGAATATCATGCTTCCAGAATTTGCCACGTCCAATGAATTTCCGGCGTGTTTCAATTCTAGTTGACAAATGCATGTTTACAAATTGCCATGGAAAGCTTTTAAATACGACAAAATAGGACGCATCTGTTTCTGTAATTTGTCAACTAATCATTGTGGATTTTGAAACACGCCGAATTTCCTAATTCTTCCGAAAATGAAACTTCAAACAGGGTATATACAATGCTGCTGATCACAAGCAGGACAGCCCAGCCAAAACCATGCCGAAAAGAATATGATAATTTATATGTCATTGTCTTTCGCTTCTCCTTTTATCCACATTTCATAAAATGAACCTTTTGCTTCCATCAGCATTTCATAGGAACCGTGCTCCGCAACCCTGCCATCCTTAAGTAGTATAATCTCATCATACATCCTGACGGAATCATTTACTCTGTGATTAATGGAAATTATAGTCCTGCTTTCCCGTGAAAGAAGATTCTGTTCTATCATATAAGCCGTCTCATTATCCAGCGCGGAAGTTCCTTCATCTACCAACAGAACAGCGAAATCATTCAACAAAGCACGCGCAATGGTAATTCGCTGCCTCTCACCTCCCGAAAAGTTCTTCCCCCCTTCTTTTATTTCTTCGTCAAGTTTTCCTGGAAGTGAGTGAATCAAATCTGCCAGTCCGGCTGCTTTTAATGCATCAAAAATTTCCTCATCAGAATAATCCTCCTGGAACATCGTAAGGTTCTCCCTAATCGTACCTGCAAATACAAATGGTATTTGAGAAATATACGTAATATATTGATTACGTTCATCAGGCGTCATTTTTGAAATCTCAGTCTGCCCAATCATAATACTCCCACTGTCTGGAGTGACATATCCTTTCAACAAGCGGAATATTGTGCTTTTTCCACACCCACTATCACCATACAATGCATATTTCTTTCCTTTCTCAAAACAAAACGTAAATCTTTTGAGAATTTGCTTATCCTTTGTATACCCAAATTGAACGTCCCGAAAATATATGGAAGTATCATTCACATTCTCAATTTCAGGTTCAAGCTGTTTTTCTACTTCTTCTCCCAGAAGTTCCCAACACTTCTTTCTTACGTCCTTTGTTCCATTTATTGCACCCAAATATCCCAACAGGCTTGCTACCGGATTTCCTACATTATTTGCCAGTCCAAAAAGCAACGACACCGTTGCGACAGCAATCACTCCTCTGATTGCATGATATGTAAAAAACATCTGTGATCCAACCTTCAGCAAATAGACACATAATGCCATTAGGCAGGAATTCAATGTCCTCTGGTTCTTCTGGGCAAGCTTAGAAGTTTCCAGCCTCCCCACTTCCTGTTGAAATCCTGATACCATAACCTGCTCCTTCCCTGCGGATTTAAAAATCTCAAATGCCCTGAGCAGATCATCTGTTTCTTTGGTATAATTCTCTTTTTCTTCCGAAACCAGCAGTGCTTTCTTTTCCAGTTTTTTTTTCAATAAGAACGGATGTAGTACAGACGGTACTGCAAACATTACCACTACCAATAAATAGGGAATGCCTACCATGCCGATTGCTGTCAGCATAATAAACAGTTGAATGGTATCTCCCAGAAATTCAATCACATTGGAAAAATATTCTTCCTCAATAGTCTGGATATCATTTAATAGAATTGATTCATAATATTCTTTCCCTTTCAAATGATATCTTACATACCCCAACTGGTATGCCTTCTTCAAAACATCGCTCCGAAACTGCCTGCATATCTCATACAATATTGTTCTTTTTACAATTGCCAGAATATTCAAACTTCCCAACAGCACAATAAGAATCACAATACTGGCGATCGTAATCCTCTCTGCTTTCTCATCCACCGGACTTCCGATTGTGTCTGTTATCCATGCATAACATTGATACAGCAATGTTAAAAAAGCGTAAGTCACCACTGCCAGCAGGCTGTATAGGACAATCGTTTTTTTATTATTTATCAGATATCTTTCCATATGCCTACTCCGATTATATTTGTACATATTTTTGTTATTGATTTTAGCCTTTTTAAATTCTTTAGCAATTTTTTAGCAACTGTTCGATATGGGTAGCTAGTCCATCATTTTGTATGTTCAACTTCTACGGCAATACGGATACCATTATTTCCTTCATCTTCCGCCACGTCAAATCCCTCTTCCTCCACAACAACTGCATCATCTTCAATTTTAAGCTCTTTTGGTTCTTTAATTGATTCCTGCATAGTTTTTCCTCCTAGGTTTATATTTGAAATTTTCCTATATTATTACCAATGCGTAATTTGTATGTGTTTTGTATTATACATATTTTTTCTAAAAAGACCATGACTTTTCACTTTAAAAAATAATCAAACCGAAAAGTCATGGTCTTTCGCAATATTTAGAGTATACTGATATAAAACGATATTCGGAAAGGATACTGGAATAATGAATTATTTAGAGTCTGTCTTAAAAAATTTGTTTTATCTCTTTTTATATGCATAACACTCTTTACAGCAGACAATACAACAGTTCATGGCGATCATCAGAAAAATAATACTGTGTCAACATATTGTGAAAAATATCCCATGTTGGATCATAATGACACTGGTCACTAATCCAAAATCTCCTCATAACATTTCGTCTTAAGAAAGTTTCCATAGATTTCTTTCTCTTTTACGAAATAAAACAAATCACTCATATAATAGATTGCTTTTGCCCATTTACGCCCCTCCTCTTTTGTCCATTCATCTTTCATAATCAGCAGGATATTATTTAAGCAAAAGGGCATCTCCATAGCTTTTCCACAGATCAATTCATTTTTAAGTGCTTCATAAGCAGATTTTTGCTCTCTGGCATAGTGCACATAATTACTTAACAGGATCGCATAGGAAAGGTATTGATGTTTCACGTCAACCCTACTATTCTTTATCGTCCTCAGCGTATATTCTGACAGATGAATTCCCTCTTCTTTATATCCAGAATCACCCAGAAGGATACAAATGTTATTTATCAGTAATACTTCGTTTCTCATCAGAATATGTAAGAAATCACCCTGATCAGAATCCATTATCCCTCTTAGCAGTTCCAAATATCTTTCTAATGCCTTTTCATCAGTTATTTCCTTCATCCTTTTCGCGATTATTGTCTCAAAAAGCTTAACTGCAAACGTATTCGCCACATGATCCATATCTAACTTACTTTTTATCTTTTCCAGAATCTCCTCTGCTCCTTTATAATTACTCCGCATAATAACAAGATCCAACTCCCGGGTCAGATCCATCACTTCAAAGGAATCTGTCACTACGTATCCATTGTATCTGCTTTTTTCAAGTCCAAGTTTCCCCATCAGCCCCTCAAAAGTCTTCTTACTGGATGATACCTTTCCGTTTTCCAGGCGGGAAAGAGATGCCGCATTCTTATAGACGCCATCAGCCAGGACCTCCTGTGACATTCCCCTTGCACTGCGCTCCGCGCGAATCAGTTCATAATCCAAATGATACATTCTCTGATAACAGTTATGAAAAATGGAATCCGTAGGACACCACTTTGGAGCATAACTCTCCCACAGGAAAGTCAATATTTGATCGTACTGCACCCATTTGCTCTGTGCCACTGCAAGTCCAAGCCTTTCCTCAGCCGCTATCATAAGTTTTAAGAGCGGCAGCATAAAATAAGTCTGCGTATTTCGACGCAGGCACTCCATTCCTCGCTCACAGAGTGCACATGTCCGCACATAGTTCCTCTCCCTATAGTAAATCCTTGCAAGCAGCCATGAACACTTGCTGCAAAGCTTTGGATACTCCTCATCTCCTGCAAAATGCATTTCGATATAATTGATACAGCTTTCCAAGTGACTTTTTATCTCTGGTCTCGTCTCCGCAGACGTTCTGTCAATCTCTATCTTCTCTAAAGCAAGCAAGTTCTCCATCTCTACCGCTGATATCAAATAATCTCCTATCCTGTCATATGTAAATCCCGGCAAAGTAATAGCAATAGCTGCCTGTAAATGTTCCGATGCACCCACAAGATCCCCATCCAAATGATATAACAGACTGGCCCTCATGCGGTGCCTGTACATCTGATCTATATCTGTTCGAGTAGGATAATCGTGCAGGATTCGTTCTGCAAGCTCCCTTTTTCCTTTCAGTATGCTCTTTTCCAGCAGATCACGCAGACGTACCATGTTATACATATCTGTATTCAGTACCATTTCAAACTTATCTGGAGACTTTCCAAGCCGCTGTATCAGTATATCGATCAATAAAATATCTGCTTCACACTGTCCTGTTTCTATTTTGAAAAGTGTCTGCTCTGAACATAACCCATAGGAAAGCTTTTTTCTGGTAATTGTATTTTTCTCTTCCCGCATGCTTTGTATCATACTTCCAATTGTCGCAAATCCCATATTCTCACCTTTATTGCAGATTCCCTACATATCCCTGTGATCTAGTACTTTTTCCTGCTTACCGCACTACCGATGACGCATAGCAGCATATTCCCCCACATCAACATATGCATTGAAACTCTTTTAATTATTACTGAGCTATATCTTTTATCTTTCGTAATCACATCCTCAAACATGGTTGATTTTATCTTTTGCAATCTTAGAGTTGTGTATTATGTCCTCTTTTCTATGAACAGTCTCGAAAATGCACCAGACTCCTTGATTCTGACCACCTTGCCCTAAAATACCTGATCTGCCTCAAAATCTGTTGTGATAATTCTAATCATCTCACAAGCTTTGTCCATCATCTTCTGATCCGTGCTGCAGATAACACTGACTTACTAAAAAACTGTTGGACACAGATTACAACTATGTTATAATTAGGAAGCTATAGAATCCTTTTTAAGCCAAGCACAAGGAGGAACCATGAAAGTCACAGCAGTCATTGCCGAGTACAACCCCTTTCACAACGGACATTTATATCAGCTGGGCACAATACGCCAAACGCTGAACACAGATATAATCATTGTTGTCATGAGTGGAGATTTCATGCAGCGAGGTATTCCTGCCATTTCAGATAAATACGAGCGCTGCCGGATGGCTCTTGAGAACGGCGCTGATCTGGTTTTTGAGCTCCCAGTATACTTTGCGCTTGGCAGTGCGGAATATTTTGCCCAGGGTGCTGTGTCCCTGGTTGACAAACTTGGTGTTGTCGACTTCCTGCATTTTGGCAGCGAATCAGGCGACATTTCCTTTTTGTATGAGTTTACCAGCATGATGCTCGCCCATGAGTCTGACGCATATAAATCGACATTAAATAAATACCTAAAACTGGGTTGTTCTTTCCCCGCCGCCAGGGACAATGCTCTATCAGAACTTCTCCCTGACCAAAAGATCAAGCAGCTTGTCAGTGCTCCCAACAATATTCTCGGTGTAGAATATGTAAAAGCCCTCATTCAAAGAAATAGTGCCATTAAACCTGTTACCCTTGCAAGAAAAGGTGAGGGCTATTCTTCTGATTCCCTTGTGACAGGCAGTTTCGCATCAGCAAATGCCATACGAAAGGCGCTCGTCCATCAATCTGATACAGACAGATTCGCCGCGCAGAATACAGGTTTGAATCAGCTATGTGTCAAAGACCATGTTCCAGTCTCTGTATACGCCTTGCTGCATCAAAATGGACTTTTATATGCGAACGATTTTTCAGAAATACTTCTATACAAAATGCTTCAAGCCGCCAGACACAAAGATGCGTTTGCAGGTTACTATGATATCGGAGAACAGCTTTCCCATACGCTGTACAACAACCTGCCCCAATACACAACTCTGGAAGCTTTCGCACTGTTGTGCAAAACCAGAAACCTGACCTACACACGCATATGCCGCGGCCTTATGCACATTCTTTTGGAAATGACACAGGAAAACGCAGACACCCTAAAATACAATGATTATGCACAGTATGCAAGGCTTCTTGGATTCACGGAGCGCGGGAAACAATTGCTCAAATCCATAAAGGCAAATACTTCAATCCCTGTTATCACAAAGCCTTCCAGTGCATTAAAACAGCTCAGCGGCACTGCGCTGATGTCACTTCGGTCAGATATCCATGCCGCGGACATATATGATAGTGTCCGACAGCAAAAACGAATCCGTCTGTCGGACAAAGCAGCTGAAATAGTTCGCCACAACGAACTGACCAGTCAAATCATAAAATGCTAATAATTCTCTATCAATTCTTAAAGCTGTGAATCGGCGCCGGTATTCTGCCACCGCGGTTTACAAATGCATCACAGGAATACTTGTTGACAGGCATGATCGGTGCATATCCAAGCAGTCCGCCAAACTCCGCACTGTCACCTACCGTTTTCCCGATAACAGGTATGATACGCACAGCTGTTGTCTTCTGATTAACCATACCAATCGCGAGTTCATCGGCTATGATGCCTGCTATTGTCGTCGGCTTCGTGTCACCTGGAATTGCAATCATATCCAGTCCGACAGAGCAGACACACGTCATAGCTTCCAGTTTTTCCAGCGTGAGCGCTCCTGCGTTGACAGCGTCGATCATTCCCTGATCTTCACTGACTGGGATAAACGCGCCGCTCAACCCGCCCACATAGGAGGACGCCATCACACCGCCCTTTTTCACCTGGTCATTTAACAGGGCGAGTGCTGCTGTTGTTCCCGGCGCTCCTGCATACTCCAGTCCGATCTCACACAGAATGTCAGCCACACTGTCACCAATTGCGGGTGTAGGAGCCAGAGAGAGGTCAACAATGCCAAATGGAATCCCAAGACGCTTCGACGCCTCCTGCGCCACCAGCTGTCCCACTCTTGTTACTTTGAAAGCGGTCTTCTTGATCGTCTCGCAGAGTACTTCAAAATTCTCTCCGCGCACTCTCTCCAACGCATTTTTGACTACGCCTGGTCCACTGACACCTACATTGATGATGGCATCTGCCTCCGTAATACCATGAAATGCACCTGCCATAAACGGATTGTCGTCTGGAGCATTGCAAAACACAACCAATTTCGAACATCCGATTGAATCATTGTCCTTTGTCAGCTCCGCTGTCTCCTTGATGATATCGCCCATCAGCCTCACTGCGTCCATATCAATACCCGTCTTGGTGGAACCAAGATTGACAGAGCTGCACACCAGTTCTGTCTGGGCGAGTGCCTGTGGAATAGAGCGCAGAAGGAGCTCGTCAGCCTCCGTCATTCCCTTTGACACCAGCGCAGAGTATCCGCCGAGAAAATTGACACCCACATCTTTTCTCGCCCTGTCAAGTGTCTTTGCGATCGTCACAAAATCCTCGGAAGCCTTACACGCAGAGCCACCAATCAAGGCAATCGGCGTTACTGAAATTCTCTTGTTTACGATCGGAATCCCAAATTCCTTCTCGATTGCCTCACCAGTCGCCACCAAATCCTTCGCAACAGTTGTGATCTTGTTGTATATTTTCTCATTTAACCGGTCAAGGTCGGAATCAATACAGTCAAGCAGACTGATCCCAAGCGTGATCGTCCTGACATCAAGATTCTCCTTCTCGATCATCTTATTCGTCTCTAATACTTCGTTTATATTGATCATCTTATCAAATGTCCCCCTTATAATTCATTCAATATCCACCGCTTTGCTCATTCACAAGCTTTCAGAACATAAGTTTTATTAACAATTAATCAGTAGATTATTTCTACATGGCTCATAGTCTGTGCATACTATTAAAGATCTCTTCTCTCTGACATTTGATAATAACACCGATTTCCTCACCGAGTTTGTCGAGGTCATCAGAGACCTCACTGACAGACTTGACAACCTTACTCATATCTGCGATCATCATCATATTGAAATAGTCGTCTACAATGGTCTGTGATATGTCAAGAATATTGACCTTATTCTCAGCCAGATATGTACATACCTTTGCGATAATACCAACAGTGTCTTTTCCTACTACTGTAATAATTGTTTTTTTCATAATACACAACTCCTATCTCTATTATTAATATATTATATCTCAACCAGCTGTGACATCTCGCTCCGGCTTGCCACAAAAATCGGAAAATCGTCTGGTTTATATGGATTATCTGCCATGGAAATTTCCAGACGAACTGTCTCATAAGCCAGCTCTGCCAGGTTGTTTTCTTTGCTCAAATGACCCAGAAATACAGTCTTTAGTTTATCGTGCAATAATCTACTCAATAGTTTTCCCGAAAGTTCATTGGACAGATGACCTTTGTTGCCCAGGATCCGCTGCTTTAATGCATATGGATAAGGTCCCACCTGCAGCATATTGATATCATGGTTCGCCTCAAGCAGCAGTGCGTCCATTCCCCTAAGGCTCTCAACCGTATACTCGTTATAAGTTCCAAGATCTGTCGCCACTGCCATGCGCTTACTTCCATACTGGAATCTGTACGCTACAGGCTGCGCCGCATCGTGGGATATCTTCATTGGATTGACTGTGATATCCTTTAGGATAAACTTCTCATCCTCCCTGACCACACGAAAAAGTGAGTCATCTATCACCCCAAGATTACTCACTCTCTTAATGGCCGCTATTGTCCCTTTTGTGGCATAGATCGGTATACCAAATTTCCTGCATATCACACCCAGACCATTGATATGGTCTGAGTGTTCATGGGTGATCAGTATTCCGTCAATATCTTTTCCCGTAAGTCCAAGCTGCCCTAATCCTTCTACAGTCCGCTTACAGCTTATCCCTACATCTACCAGAAGATGTGTGACATCTGTACCAATATAGATACAATTACCACTGCTTCCACTGGCTATACTGCACATTCTCATCTGATTATTCCTCTGTTTCTTTACATTTTTTACATCATTATTTCCAGTATACCTCAATCTTGTCCCCGTTGTAAAGCTCTTGTGTATATTGCGCATCTTTTCCGTTTACAAGGGTGGCAATACCTGAGCCCTGCATCCTGCTGGTATCAAAATCTATATAGTCGAAAATGTCAACAAACATATAATTCTGTTTTCCCCGCATCACAACCGGCTTCTGATTTACTATGACGATAATCTTTTTGCCTGAGTCCACAGGCGGCTTTTCTTTCTCTTTTGCTGCAGCTATTTTCTTTTCTTCGTGTTTTTCTTTCCTCTCTTTCCTGGCTGAGTTATGCGTCTGTTCTTGTTTGGAATCCTCATGAGTCTGTTCAGAATGTTTATTCTCCTCTGTCTTTCCTTCTGGTTCCCTTACAGGTTCTTCCTTCACTTCCTCGGTTTTACTTACCGATTCCGCTTGCTCTTCTATTTTGTCTTCTGGTTCTGATTTTTCTTTCTCTTCGGTTTCGTTTTCCGGTTCAGGCTGTTCCTCCGTTTTGCTTTCAGTCTCAGTTTTCACGTCCTCACTGATTTCTGCCTCGTAGTTTGCCTTCTCTGTTCTGCTCTCCGACTCAGAGTTACTCTCCCCCGCCTTGCTTTCCGGTTCAGACTTTACTCCTTCATCTGCCTCTTTCGCATCTGTTTTTTCTTCTACAGGCTTATCCGCTTCTGCCGCTTTTATTTCCTCAGTCTTTGCTTTCCCCTCTTTCTTCGCCTCCCTGCGTTTTTCACTGTGCAGTTCGATATGGGATTCCTTATAGATTTCCTTCAGCTCATACTCTTTTCTGTTCTTGAATTCCAGCTGGTCAGAAGCACAGATCTCCATCGTATCATCAGCCCTTGCCCCATTGATAAACAGAATCATATCATCTGGGGAAAGTCCCATGTACTCAAAGAATTCATCATATGTATAAGCGGACGCGACTACGATCTCGTCACCGTTTTGAATCAAATACTCCTCTGTAACCGCGGTTCCATTTACCTTGACAGGCTTTGGAAGCGGCATCTCATCTCCCTTAAGATATACAACAATCTTACCATTATAGTCAATCAGATCTGCAACCTTCTCCTGCGCCGGTGTTCCAAGCGTTGACTCCTCAAGCGTGATGACATCATTCGCCTTGATATTGTGGCTAAGGCTTACTTCTTCTCCGTTCACATACACATGAGCGCTCTCACCATACTCGCCCTTGGTAACACGATTTTTCCCATTGACCGTATAGTGCAGCTCTTCCCCGCGTCTTGGAAACAGACCTTCCCGGGTGAAATCAGCCTGCATTGCCGCATCTGTGACGGTTAGTTTATTGTTATCATACAGTTTTATCCTGTTTCCATTAAAAGTGATATAGATAAAATTATTATACTGTTCATAGTACGTGAGGCAAATACCAATCGGAGTGATAATCGTAGAATCCTTTAATGCCCCATCCGGGAAATCAACATCCCTCATAATCTCCTCACCGCGAAGCGCCACTCGTTTCGGGTCAAGCCCAAGCTCTGCGGCAACCAGCTCGTCAAACCCCTTGATCTTACCGCCTCCGCCGACTATAAACACCGCGCTCGGTGAGTTTCCGCCGTTCAATTCCTTAATCGCATTTGCCGCAAGCTTTGACATCCGCTCAATCTCAGGCTGACAGATTGCAATCACCTCCTTGGCAGTGATCGTCTGTTCTGTGCCCATGATATCCTCATAAATAATCTCTTCCTGCACCGCCGCTGCCGTCTTGATCATCTCCGCTGTCGTAAAATCGATCAGGCATGTCTTTGCCAGAAGTTCCGTCAGTGTATCGCCCGCGCAGGGAATCATTCCAAATGCAGTCACGCTTCCGTCATCGGTAATCGAGATATCTGAAGTGCCTGCCCCGACATCGATCATCGCAATATTTAACAGTCTGAATTTTTCCGGAATGGCAACCCGGATTGCCGCGATTGGCTCCAAGGTAAGATTTGCAACCCTTAACCCGGCAAGTTCCACCGCACTGTACAATCCATCCACAACATCATCCGGCAGAAATGTCGCAATGATATCAGCACCGATCATCTTTGCCTTATGATGCTCCGGCTGTCCCATCCACATTCCATTTAAGAAATATCTCACGACGGAATATCCCACACAATAGAAATGCATATTAGTATCATTCTTTTCCTGAAAGTCTTCAAATGCCTGCTCAATCCCCAGTGAGATCAGATTACTCATATCCTCCTTGGTGACATTCCGCTCCTTGTCCAGATCCATATCCGCATGGACGTTCATCGTCTTAAGCACACGGCCAGCTGCCGCAATACACACTTCATCCAGCTTCATCCCTGTCTTATCCTGAAGGGCCTGTCTGATATCCGCTATTGCTGCCGCCACCCTGTTGATATCATGAATCTGTCCATCAAGCATGGCACGCGTCTGGTGCTGCCGAATCTCCTGCGCTGTCACTACAAACCGTTCTCCCTGTCTATATCCCACAGTACCCACCATACTTCTCGTACCGATATCAAGCCCAAATACAAGCTCTTCGCCATTCACTTTCGTTTCCTTCATCCTTCAATCCCCCATTATATGCTTAATCTGTTTGTAGGTTTCCTCCAAGTCACCATTATTTGATATGACTATCTTACAGTGCTTTCTGAATTCGGCTTCACTCAACTGCCCTCGCATAATATCGGCAATCTTTTTTGCACTGTAGTGCCTGCTCTTTTCCAATCTTTGTTCCCGTACCGCCGCATCGGAATGGACATACCACAGCTCATCTGCTATTTGATCATATTGTTCTTCAATCAAAAGTGCTGCCTCGATAAAAAAATAGTCCACCTCGCCTTTTTCTCTCTCATATGCAATCTGTTCCAAGATGTATTTTTTTACCGCTGGGTGAACGATTTTATTGACACCCTCCAATAACTTCTGATCCTGAAAAATAATTCCTGCCATTTTTGCCTTGTCTATTGTATTGTCTGTATTTAATATTCGTAGTCCAAGAAACCCGACAAGCCTTTGATAACATTCCTGTCCAGGTTCATATAATAAATGTGCAGCCTCATCGGCTCTTATGATCCTGCACCGATAATGTGCTTCAATATAAGAAAGCACCCGTGTCTTCCCAGCGCCAACTCCGCCGGTAATCCCTATTATTTTCATATTGTTCCCACTTATTTCGCCTCATACCAGTCAGTGCCGGTGTGAAGGTCAATCTCGAGTTTCACTGCCAGTTCGCACGCGTTCTGCATCTCATATGACCGCACTTCCCGCACTTCCTCGACCTCATCATTTCTGGCCTCGATCAAGAGTTCGTCATGGATTTGTAAAATCAACTTTGATTTTAGACCTTTTGCCTTCAACGCATCATACACATGAACCATGGCATATTTAATGATATCTGCCGCGGTTCCCTGTATCGGTGAATTCATCGCAACACGCTCGCCAAACGAACGCTGGTTGAAATTGGTTGATTTGAGTTCTGGAACAGGTCTGCGCCTGCCAAACATGGTCTCACAGTAGCCCTTATCCTTTGCGTCGTCCACCGTTTCATCCAAAAATTTCTTGATTCCCGGATACGTCTTGAAATACTCATCAATATATGCCTTCGCCTCCTTGGGAGTAATGCTCAAGTCCTGACTCAGACCAAACGAACTGATTCCGTATACAATTCCAAAATTGACCGCCTTCGCGTTGCGCCGCTGCAGGTCTGTGACCTCCTCAAACGGTGTATGGAACACCTTTGACGCAGTGATTCTGTGAATATCCTCGTCCATTTTGTAGGCTTCGATCAGCTGCTTATCATCAGACATATGCGCCAACACCCTGAGCTCGATCTGCGAGTAATCCGCGTCCATAAAAATGCAGCCTTCCTGGGGTATGAACACCTTTCGAATCCGTCTGCCAAGTTCCATACGCATTGGAATATTCTGCAGGTTTGGCTCTGTCGAACTCAGTCTTCCAGTCGCCGTAATTGTCTGGTTAAAATTCGTGTGTATCTTATTGCCTTCATCAATATATGCCGCCAGCCCGTCCGCATAGGTTGACTTCAACTTTGTAAGTCCCCTGTATTCCAGGATATCCTTGACAACCGGATATTCCGGCGCAAGTTTTTCGAGCACGTCAGCAGCTGTGGAATAACCAGTCTTTGTCTTCTTTCCACCAGGCAGTTTCATCTTTTCGAACAGGATTTCACCCAACTGTTTGGGTGAGTTAATGTTAAAACCTTCTCCTGCCGCTGTGTGAATCGCCTGCTCTAACTCTTCAATCCTGCCGTTGAGTGCTTCCCCATATGCTTTCAGCTCCTCCGGCTTCACCAGAATGCCCTCCCGCTCCATGTCAAACAGCACATATGTCAATGGCATCTCCAGATCCCGGAAAAGCTTGTCCATATTATTTTGTTCCAACGCTTCCTCCAGTATCGGTCTTGCTTTATATAAAATATATACTTCCTTTGCAAGATAGGACAGACATTCCTCTTTCCTGTTTCGATAAGCAGAATTGAAATCTGATTTCCCAAACAGATCAGACCACTTCTGAAATTGAATATTAAGATACTCATCCGCCACATCTGTAATCTCATAATCATTCTTAAGTGGATTGATCAGATAAGCCGCAATTTTACAGTCAAACAGCTGCTTTGTCAGATCGTGAGAAGAAAGATTTCTGTCATTTTCCGCAGAAACCACATCTACATAGTCATTTTTCACATCGAACACAGATACGGACATCTTTTCAGATAATAACAGCTTTTCAAGCTGTTCCTTGATATAACCATCCGATATTTCGTTTCCGCTTTCTATATAGTAAATATTTCTCTCATCATCAGAACCTCCACACAACAGACACCCAAAAACTTCCTCATCCGTATCCAGCTGCAGGTACAACTGTCCGTCTGCATGTGCCCCCAGTTCTCCTGCACCTTTGGCGTGGACATGAATCAGTCTGATTGCGGCACTTCCTGCCTTTGCCGCCGTATCAAAAACATTCTTAACATCCTCAACAGTCTTGACTGCGATCACCTTGAGTTCTTTATTGATGTCGATTGTCGGCGTCTGGCTCACCTGTGCACACTGTTCAAATTGATCGCCCAGCGAAAGCTTTTTCAATTTTGCACCAGCCTGCGGGGTAAAGAAACCTTCTGAATTTAATTTCATATCTTCCATCGAAATTTCAGAAATATCAATTCCTGCATTCGTGTTGATCGTATATAAAGTATTCTTAGAATCGACATCGACTTTCTTTTCTGCTAATTTTCCCTGGATACTTTTCTGAGGCAATTCGTCAATGTGCGTATATATATTTTCAACTGAACCATATGTGCTTAACAGGTCACATGCTGTTCGTTCCCCAACTTTTACCACTTGGGTCAATATCTTTAACTCTGAAAATTGTGCTGGAGTAATCTTGTACAGTATCTCTACATCACTCGCCTGATAATCCCTGAATACAGCCTGTCCGCCGCCAGTTTCCAACATACACAATCTGATTTTTCCGGAAACAATCTGTAGGAAATCACGATTTCCTGACACTACTGCTGTCTCCTCTTCGAGATGTCCTGCCACGGTTCCGATCAGATCAACCGTCTTCCATTCTGACCTCTCAAGAATATTGACCTTCATAGCCGAGAGCACTTCCTTCAGAACAGGTATCTGCTCCCGAAGTCCTTCTGGCATCTTTTCTTCATTCTCTTGCGCACCAAAAATCACGCTCAGATATTCTGGTTTTTCCTTTTCTGCTGCTTTCAACAATATATTCAAAAATCCAAATATGGCATTCGTGTGAAATCCTGTCGAATCCGTCATAACCGGCACACTATAGTACGCCTTACCTAAAATACTATGACCATCCATCAAAACAATTCTGCTCATTGTGTCCTATACTCCTCCCAGTATCAGTATAAAAAATATCAGAATGCCAACCAAAAAAAGACCGGCTTTCAGCTGTTTATATACCTTTTTGCGGGTAATGGTACGATTCAGCCTGTCCTCCAGTTCACTCTGTACATCAATATCCTCAGCATTTTCCAATCTGCTAATACCTTCTGTCAATAGATATTCCACTGTCAGTTCCTCCATACATTCGCTGCAGGAGGTAATATGCTCCACCAATTGAAACTCTGTATTCCTGTCCAACTCATCCTTCAAGAACAAGTGAATACAACGCTGTGCCTCTTTACAATCCATTGCTGCCCTCTTAGAAACTGTCCTCAAATAACTTACATATTTTACTGGTTATTTCGTGTCAGATCCTTAGTTACAATTATTGCTCAGGAACAAAATTCCTTACCATAACATGTTTACCTAAGTGTTTCATACTCCTAATAATACACTATATCTTGTCATTTTAAAAGAGAAAAATAAGAAATTTTCTCTTTTTGTGTAAAAATGACAACGGCAGCAGTAACCATTTTCGATCTACCGCTGCCGCGCCCATTCCATAGGAACTGTTAATAACTTTCTGAACGGTTCCTTACCTACACGATGCTGTCACCGTCACTGATTTTTTGTATCAGCTGCTGCATTTCTTCTTTGCTCTTTACACCTTTGCTCTCCGCCAAAACCTTTTCTTTCTCGTACTCTGCCATCTTTCCGTAATGATCGATCGCCTGCTCGTCCATCGCCATTCCAAACGCAAGTCCAAGCGGCAGCGCATTGCCTTGAAATTCACCTGTATAATCCATAATCACACCTCATCTCCCTTGTCAGGTCTGAACGATAGTTCTTGTCAGACATCACTTCGAATGCTCTCCCGTTACAGTAAAATCCGTTCATACGGGTTTTACTGTCTTAGCATTTCCGTTTGAGGTTTTCTTATACTTTTTTTGTGATAACAAAATGATCCAATATTACAAATGAATGACATTTTTCTCCTTATTTTCCTTATTTTGCTTACCCGATCAAACATTCTTTTCCCCTAAATGCAAATCCATATTTGCGAATGCGTCCTGTGGGTATTCCTTCTGCCCCAAGTGTTGCTGCATAACACTTTTCCTCAATCTGCAATAACGCCGCATCAACAGTAACCTTCAAAGTCTTTTCATCCTCTGCGTCATGTACCTTAAATTCCATAATAATTGCATCATCTACGTCATTTTTTGGTTTGAGCATTACATCATAACGCCCAAACTAGAAAAGCTCGTTTGGACCACTCTCCCTGTTTGATGTAATTGCATATCGGTTGGACAGCTCTACCATGAGCCCCAGCACAAATCCATGATAAAAGCGTTCGGGTTCTGCCCTTTCAGACGGTCGGTTTCCAGTATCAAAACTGCTAAAGGTAGCCAGCGCCACCTCGTTCATATAGCGATTCATCGCTTTTCTGTCATCCAGCAGCAGCGCCTTGATAAAGTTATTGTATGGAACTTTGGAGCTGCCCTTAAACCAGTCTTTGACCATCTTCCGGAACATTCTGCGCACTTCAAGATTCGTGAGCGTCAATGTATACCATACATCACCCTCCTCTCCCAGTTCTCCGTCTTCCTCCACTGTTTCCAGCCCTAACACCTTTAGATATCCTGTCGTCAACAGAAGGCTCCAGACAGCATTGATATCGCCGTCAAGCTGGTTGAACACAATCTGCTCGTCAAGCTCTGTCCGAAAGCTTTTTCCCTGCAAAAGTTCCTCCATCGTCTGTTTGAGCTCTACATCTCCTGATTGCACGAAAAAATTTACAAGTTTATTAGAACTTGTATTTGTCCAATAAGCTTCATATTTTCCACCAGTTTCTAAAAATGACACGATAGACCAAGGATTATAAATATCTGTATACTTACCAAACGTAAAGCCATCATACCACTGCTTTACCTTCTGTTTCTCGCTGCCAAGACCTGTATCCTCCAATGCTATGAAAACTTCTTTCTCTGTGAATCCAAATGATGTGGCATATTTATCTGAGGTTGTTGTCACTACATTTAAATTATTCAATCCCGAAAAAATGCTTTCTTTGGCAACCCGTGTAATTCCAGTAATCAATCCTCGTTGAATACACGGATTTGTCTTGAAAGTAGCATTAAAAAACCATTGAAGAATTCGGCAGCCTCGTTCCAGTAACCATTCAACCACGCTGCCAGCATCGGTGTATCATACTCATCAAGAATAACGATGACATCTTTTTTATAATAACGCTGCATAAAATTGGTCAATCGATTGATTGCATCTGCAGCAATCGCTTTATTAATTCCCGGCATTATACTTTTATAATACTTTTTTCATTTTCGCTAAGCAGATTTCCCTCCAGCAAATAATTGTTTTGTTCATACAACTTCGCGATTACTGTTGTTATCTTATACTCCATATCCTGACAGCTGGCAGTCTCGATACTTGCAAAACTTAGGAATAGCACCGGAAATGTCCCCTGCAGCTGTCTGTATTGATAATTTCCGTCAGGAGATTTCTCATTCCAGATAGAAAGCCCTTCAAACAAATCTCCTCTATTTGCATATTTATTCGAAAAAAACATTCCACCATACTCATATTGAGTGTCTTGCCAAACCTCCTGGGACGTGTGATCAATGTAACCGTCGAACCATATTCCCACCATTCCTTGATAAACCCAGTTTTATCGATATAGAATTTCTTCTCCTCTATCACCTTATCGAATCGCTGCTCTCCCATATTTACATTCGTTTTACTGTCCATATCTGTACCTCCGGAAATCTTCTTGAATTAACTATATTATACACGTCATAGCTGTATTGTACAACGAAAACAACTCTCCTTCTGTCACCTTCCCATATAAAATTTTCTTGTTACAATCATTATATCCGCTTTTTCTGCATTGGACAGCTAATCCAAAATGATGCCTATTGTCGCTCCCATAACATAAAAGGTGTCCGAAAGGAACACCCTTTTCTGTCAGTTCTATTCAAAAATTCCTTAGTTCCCATCCGGAACCGCCGGCGTCCAGTGATGCTTGTCATACAGATCTGTAAAACGATAGGAAGCACGGGTACTGCCTTCGAGAGGTACGTCGCTGATGGTCAGTTCTTCTTCCGTAACTGTCACAGGATCGCCCAGCAGATAGCTGTCCTGATATACTCCGCTATAGCTGTAATAATCACACAGAAATTCCAGCGTGTCACCGCTCTGGAGCCCAGCCATGCTCTTTGCGATCGTCTCTGTCTCTCCTTCTGTGTATATGGTCTGAACACCAGCTACAAAGCCATGAGGCTGGTCATTCGTAAACACTAGAATTAATTCTGCCCGGCTGCCATTGTGAAGCACCGGCACCCGCCCAGTGATCGTATAGTTGGTTCCATCGTCCACGGTAGAAGTGTGGTAATATGCCACTGGCTGTCCGTTGATAGCAAGCCATGCAGCATCGTTTACTCCCAGGAGCCCGCCTGCGTCATCAAATTCATAGACATTATCCAGACCCAGATCGATATAACCCTCCCCGTCGTCATAGAACAGGTTCAGTTCCAAAGTTTGCACCAGTCCCCACTGCTCCTCGCTCAGACGCAGTACTGACACGCCATTTTCGCCTGTGCTCCAGACAAGCGCCTCATCTGCAAAGCGGTGATCTGCCAAGTACTCCTCAGCACCCTCCATATCCAGGCTTCTGCCTCCAAGAATCCCTTCCAGCAAAGAAGAGATATCCCCTGCATTAATCCCAGTATTGTCGCCCAGCATTCCCAACAGAGCAGGCAATGGGGAATCCGAACCGCCGGCTACCGCCTGCCCACTCGCTGCCACATCGGCAAATTGCCGGATACATTTTGTATATGCCTTGTCCATGCCGATCTGTTCAAATGTGGACACTGCCCGATCAACCGTGGAAGTCTTGCGATAGGGAAAATAAATGGACAGACCATATGCATTGGTCATATTGGTTGAAGTGCGGTTGTACTTCACTGCACCCAACAGGGCATCCGTCAGAGCCTGCCCCTCCTGCGTATCCAGATTTTGGGCCAGATGAACCAGATCGATCTGATCAATCTTGCTTGACTGGGCAAACTCCCTGGCTCCATTCCGGGCATTAGAAACCGCCTGATATTGCTGATCCCGGATTAGACCAGCCGTAGATTCAGAGAATTCCGCCAGCGCTTCCGGCAGAGTATGCTCCAGCTCCGCAAGATCGGTCACGGATAATGTCGTCAACTGCCCCCGGCACTTCTGGGCACATGTATCCACGAAACTGTCCACAATGTTCTGCCCCACCTGTATCGTAGGCATTGAAGTATTCTCGCCAAAAGATGTAAGCCAGTCCGTATAATACCAGCCCACACCTGGCTCAGTCTCCTCAGAGGCAATGAGATAATCCGCATACTGTGACATTGTCAGTGCTGTTTCCACTGTAGCCATAAGGCAGGCATCAAAACCGATGAAGTCAAACTTCACCCCGGCGGTTCTGAGGGCAGAATCCAGACCCGCCAGACTCATTGAGCCGCTGGAGGCGAACTTTTCATCATAACCGTAGCCGCTGACGGAGCCTCCGCCGTGATCCCATAAAATAAGCTCATAACGGCTGGCTGGATAGGTTTCCGCGCACCATTTTATGTATCCAGACAGCGTATTCGGATCTGTCATGGATACGCTGCCCATATCTTTCTGCAAATTGATCAATCCGCCATCTTTCACCTGCCAGACCTGATTGGAAGAACTGCTGATCTCACTGTTTTTCCAGGCTTTACATCCTCCTGTGTAGATCAAGAGATTCATATTGCTGCCAAATCGGGCATCCAGCATCTCCTGAAGGTCAGCTGTTCCCATCCCATTGCGGGACTCCAGATCTGTACCGCACATATAAACCATAATGGTTACGGAGTCTTTGCCGTCACCCAGCAGTTTGGTATACTTTTCCCGCGAACCCGGTTCTACGGAAGTATCCAGCCGTCCAGTGTTCGCTTCCATCTGCCATCCGGTGGAAACGCCTCCGCCACCCAGACCACTCAGCAGCTCAATCCAGTTGGTGCTTCCAGTGTTTTCAGTACTTGCACTGCCTTGAACCTGCTGCTGATTAGACGAAGGCGCCTGGTTGTCCGATTGACCACCGAAAAATGCAGTCAGTCCACCGCCCCCGCCCAGCAGCAACGCAAACAAAAGAATGATCAGCTTCATACCGCCACCGCTCTTTGTCCCGGTGCTCCGCGTGCCGGAAGCCCGCTTCTGATTCCGTTCCCGGTAACCACCAGCGTTGCCTACTGGTCCGGTGCCCATGCCTTCTCCCCGCTTTTGTACGGTCTTGCCGGAACCAGACACATTTTTCTCACGTCCTCTGGGTCTGTTGTTTTCCATAGATATTTTTTCCTTTCTTTTACTTGTCAAAAGGCACATATACCTTTCCATGTCCTATCCATAGTGCGCATAATTTTCATTATGAGTTATCAATTTGCCAACGCAAAAAGATTGTGCTCCGTTAGCACTACGTAAAATTATACCACAACACCCCAATACTGAAAAGCAAAAAATAAAATCCCTACCTACACTTCCCAAAACATAAACAGATTCCAATACAGCACATTCACCACTGCCACCATCAGAAAAACTGCAGTGATATTGTTAAACACTCTCTGGCGCACCTTCAAAAGCTGCTTGTCACCCTTATTATTTTGAATGATCCCATACACGCACAACACACCCATGACAATGGCAAATACCCCGATCATGGCAAACATCCATATGTATGTATCACCCAGGGCATAATGGGAAACATTGTACATAACCAGAATCAGGAACAGCAAGATGTTCAGCTGCAGCAATGCCGCTGCGGTACTCCATAACCCTAATTTCTTTTTTACATAAGCCTTCCCCCTCACTCTCCGCACCAGAATCACGATTCCGTGCACCAACAGTGAAACAGCCAAAAACCCAAATGCAGCGATCCACAGAAAAACCAATCCAACCTCCATGAGAAACAGCGGCAAAGAAGTCTGTATCTGATCTTCATAGGCAAATACGATCTTACTCCGCTTTCCACTGTCATCATAAATCCATAGACTTCTTTCATCCTCTGCATCAATTCCACCATACGATAAACTCATTACCTTAAAAGGTCCCTTACGCACTGTCCGCGTCGTCCGAAATCCCCCAAATGGGATCTCGTCATTGTCTGTATAGTTGGAACGCTCATATTTCCCAAAAATCAACTCCATCATGTCCCTATTGTAAACTTTCTCACCGGACTGGTTCGTCATGACTACCACCCCAATATGATCCTCCCTGTCCAACAATAAATAAGAAGAACAGCCCACCGTATTTCCACCGTGACCGAATGTCTGTACTCCAAACGGCACCATCCAGAATCCATGGCAATTCAAAGGAATCCCGCTTTCTCCATAATATGCACTTGGCGTGAACAACGTTTCCCATGTCTCTGTATGCTTCAACAATGCGGTATCCTCCCGCAGCAGCGCGGCTGCAAATTTCTCGAAATCCTCCAGCGTCGATGTGCACATTCCTGCCGGATATAATGTGATATAATAAAAACAGTTCGGTATCAAATCCCCTTTCGTTGTGTAACACTGCAGTTCCTTTCTCTTTTGCTGCACCCACTCATTATCTGACAAATCCATGGAAACAGCACAGTGCTCCATCTGTAACGGCTCAAATATATTTTCATGCACATATTTGCCAAAGGACTTCCCGCTGACCTGCTCCACAATCAATCCTGCGAGCGCCACTCCCCAGTTTGAGTAAGCTGTAACTGTCCCAGGCTCATAAATCTGCGCTGGTTCATGCTTTCGCAGCGCTTCCTCAAGACTGCTTATGTAGTCTGCATCTGTCACCATCAAATCAACGTATCCTTCTTGAAATCCCGCATTATGGTTCATCAGATTCAGCATCGTAACCGGCGTATCATAAGAGAGATTGGTCAAAAATCTCTCTGGAAGATAACTACAGATATCCGCATCAAGTTCAATCTTCCCCTGTTCATACAGCTGCATCACGCTAACCCAGACCAGAAGTTTTGTGGTTGAGCCCCACTCAAAAACGGAATCCTGCGTGACCGCAATCTGATTTTCCACATCGACATAACCATAATATTTTTCCAAAAGTTCATCTGCACTGTCAAAAACAGCTACTGCCATTCCGGTAGTCGTATCCCGATGTTCTTCGACATACACATTAATCTTTTCTTCCAATTGTACGCTTTCCACACCAGACGGCAATATCTGTTCCGCCGCATAAACTTCTGTTGACTGCATCATGATTGATACTGTTGTCATCATGATTGCCAGTGCTGACATCAATTTATTGTTCCATTTCATTTTCTTTTTTCTCCTTTATCATACCACTGAAAATCATAAGTCCTCCGACACAGACAGATACCACTATAATGACAAACAAAAGATTGGCATTCAGCACAGCGATATCATTTACAGAAAAACCTTTGCTCAAATCCAATCCGCCCAGTCCATGCCCGTCTGCCTCACCCACAGGCGCCAGAAAGAAATTTAATATATCATTCGCCAATCCAAGCCAGATTCCACTGAGCGCAACAAGAATCCCTGCCTTAATCTGTCCGTTTCTCTTTCCGTAATCTATAATGAACACATAAATCCATACAAGCACAACGATATAGGTAGATATGGTCATTGCCATATACCAGTAGCGCGCATCCCCGTGTATATACACGCCGCACGCGATCAGCAGCAGATACAGCCATATCGTGTCCCACAACACTGTCAATGCTGCCTTGTGCCTTTCCAGCTTCATTTCCCTGCAAAGAGGCATGGTCACAAACGGCGCAAACACTACAGAAATACCAAGAATGCTTCCGCTTGATGCCACAAAGAACCATCTGCCATGCGTGTAGATACAGCAGGTCAGCAGCAGCAAAATCAAGGACGCTGTCGCTGTCACGATAACCCACATCAATCTTCCTGTCTCTGTAATAAATGGAACAACAATAAAGGACGCGACAAGCAGCATCGCCGTCAGCACGATGAAAAACCAATCCAGCGCATGACCGATCACAAGATTGCAGATCAAGCATACGAGAACTGGTATCATCAAAATCCCTGCCATTGTCATTCCGATTGTCGTCGTCTTCCTGTTTACAATCTTCTGATGCTTCTGAATCACACTATTTTTCTCCTGGGTGAGCTTCTCCTCCACAGTACTATCCCCCATCTGTTCCACCATTTTCCGGCAGACAGTACATTCGCTGATATGTTCTTCCACGATTGCCCTGCTTTTGCCACTGCAGATCTTATCCTGATATAATGGCAGCAGATCTTGTATTATATCACAATCATATTTCATATAAATCCTCCATTCTTATCCACACTGTTCTCAAGCTTTTCCTGTAGTTTCAGCTTTCCTCGATGATACGTTACCCTTGCCCAGTTTTCTGTCTTTCCAAACACCATACCGATATCCTTAAACGACAGATCCCCAAATACTCTCAGGGAAAATACTTCCCTGTAAGGTTCTTCCAACTGGTGAAGGGCAATATGTATCTGCAGATTTTCCATTTTAGCGATCACAGAATGTTCCATATTTGTGCGATTCGGATTATCCGCAGAGTCTACAGCTTCCTCGTCATAGACCGCCTCTTTTTTTCTCTTTCGAAATTCATCTGTGCACAGATTCTTTGCAATCGCACAGAGCCATGTGATCTCACTGGATTTCCCCTGAAACTCACTTTTCATGGCGCGGTAAAATACCTCCTGTGTCAACTCTTCCGATAAGCTGGCATCTTTTGTAATGGTCATGATATATGAATACACGTCCATATAATAAGTCTGGTACAATTTTTCTATATAGGTACTGCGCCCAGCCTCCACAATCTGATCACCTCCTCATTCGTTCCTAAAACAGCCAAATATATCCCGCAAATCTGTAAAAGCCGCATTTTCACTGTTTCTTAACGATTAGACGTGAAAGACATCATTTCGTTACAAAAAAAACGAAAAAAATTTTTAAATTTTTTTACAAATTATACTTGCCTACTCCACAAAAATATGATATCATATTTCTTGTCGTTACGACATATATTATTAGAATCGCCGGTGTGGCGGAATGGCAGACGCAGCAGACTCAAAATCTGCCGGGGGCAACCTCGTGCCGGTTCAAGTCCGGCCACCGGCATCTTTTTTAGGCGGCTCAAACCCTTGTAAATACTGGGTTTGAGCCGTTTTCCTTTTCTTCATTTTAGGGGTTAACCGATATGAATTGTCCCTAAAATGTTGGTTTTTTCATCCTCGTCCAATATATTGTAATGATACGACCGATGTGTTGTGCTGATATCCGCATGTCCAAGCTGTTCCTGTATTAATTTTTCAGGTACTTCGTTCCAAAACAAGTATGATGCGTAAGTTTTTCGCAATTTATGCATCGAACGTTCTCTCAATCTTAATCTCTTGCAAACTTTTCTGATTGCTTTGTCAAAGTAATATGATCGCATCCAATCAGAGTCATCGTTTGGACCAGGAAAAAGCCAGTCACTCTTATGCATATCCAAGATTTTCGTTACGATCTCTTTTGCGTCTTTGTTGAGTTGTACTGTCCTCGTCTTATTCTTTTTAGGCTTTTCGACGTAAAATCTATATTTCCCATCAAATTTTGCCCGATGCTCCGAACGCTGTATTTTGAGACAATCTTTAAACACACAATCTCTTTTAAGTGTACATAGCTCTCCCACACGTAGTCCAGTTTCGATCGTGAGCAATATCCCTAATTCCAATAAATCATGTGTATTCACTAAGGAACTGGCGATAAATAACTTGTGCATAATCATTAAAGGTGCTATATTAATAACATGACAACTGCAACTGAA
>JAIEEY010000372.1 GCA_029067205.1 Lachnospiraceae bacterium | reverse complement strand
TATTAATACTTAGGAAGAATTATGGAGAGGAAATATGGCAGTAAAAATTAGAAATATGACAGATGGGAAGCCGTCTTCTATTATTTTATCTTTTGCATTGTCCTTGATGGCTGGAAATATTTTTCAGCAGTTATACACTGTGGTTGATACGATGGTAGTGGGAAAGGTGCTCGGTGTCAGTGCACTGGCTGCGCTTGGCGCCGCAGAATGGATGAACTGGATGATGCTGGGAATTATTCAGGGGTTCACACAGGGCTTTGGCATCATGATGGCAAAGGAGTTCGGGGCGGGGAAGTATGATGCTCTGAGAAAAGCTGTTGTGGGCTCCGCAGTGATTGCTGCGGTGTCCTCGGTTGTTCTCGTCATGACAGGGCAGCTTATGGTGGAACCGCTGCTGCGGATTTTGCAGACACCGCCAGACATTTGGAATGGTACGATCTTGTATCTGCGGATTATGTTTATGGGTATTCCAATCGTGATGTTATACAATCTGCTGGCATGTATCCTGCGTGCGCTGGGCGATGGCAGAACGCCGCTCAATGCCATGATCGTTGCGTCGGTCGTGAATATTTTGCTGGACATGCTGTTTGTCGTTGTGTTTGGATGGGGAATAGCCGGGGCAGCGGCTGCGACATTGATCGCCCAGCTTGTGTCAAGTATTTTCTGTATCTGGCATATCAGAAAGATTGAACTGCTGCGATTTCGGTCAGAAGATTTTAAAATGAGTGCCAGAATGGCGGGAGAGCTGATGTATCTGGGGTTTCCCATGGCATTTCAGAATGCCATTATTGCAATCGGCGGCATGATCGTGCAGGCTGTCGTGAATGGTTTTGGTGTGATTTTTATCGCTGGCTTTACTGCTACCAATAAGCTGTATGGCCTGCTTGAGATTGCGGCGACTTCTTACGGATATGCCATGGTGACGTATATGGGACAGAATATGGGTGCGGGTAAGATCAAGCGTATCCATGATGGTATGCGGGCAGCAGTGGTGATAGCAGTTCTGACCTCTATCGTGATTGCGGTTTGCATGTTGGGTTTTGGCAGATTTTTGCTTGGATTGTTTATTTCTGGTTCCCTGGAGACAGTGGAAGCGACACTTGCGATCGCATATCACTATCTGGCGGTCATGAGTGTCTGTCTGCCGGTATTGTATATACTGCATGTGACGAGATCTGCGATACAAGGTATGGGAAATACAGTGCTGCCAATGCTTTCTGGCGTTGCGGAGTTTATCATGCGTACTGTAAGCGCCCTGCTCCTGCCCCGGCTGGCTGGCGAAAATGGCATTTTTTATGCGGAGATCATGGCATGGATGGGGGCGGATGCGATACTTGTGGTCAGTTATTTTATCGTGGTCAGGAAATTGTCTGTACTTAATAGTTCCTCGGGAGTTACTGTTCACTCCCCATCAAAGTAGTGGGAATCGAGCGCCAAAATGCTAAAAGCTTTCGCTTTTTCCCTTTCGCATTTTGGGTGCATAAATGTTGTTGTTCACACCGAAAAAACGTATAAATATGCAAAACACAGTAGAGGTGTGAACAGTAACCCTTGGGAGGCTAATACTCCATCTAATTATCAGACAACAGTTGCTTATTTTTGCCAGTGATAGTATAATGAAAATAAAAAAGGAGGGTATACGAATGAAATTTTCAATGGTAGAGGAAGATAATATCAACCTGTCAAAACAGACATACTTCTATGATTATGAGGAGTATGATGAGCAGGGAAAAGGTGCTGCGACTATGATAGGGGAAATCATGGAGAGTGAGCAGTTTCCGCATTTGGAGGAGTTGGTTATTGGTAACTGGGGAGGTGCATATGAGGAGGACTGCCAGGCAATTATCGATGATATTGTGGCAAATGCAGAGAAGTTTTCCCATATCCAGAAATTATTTATTGGCAACATGGGTTTTGAAGACTGTGAAGTGTCCTGGATTATGCAGGGAGATTACAGTGAACTTTGGGAGGCTATGCCGCAGTTGAAGGAGCTGACCATCAAGGGCAGCATGGGTTTGGAGCTGGGGGATATCTGCCATAAGGAACTTGAAGAACTGACGATCATCTGCGGCGGACTTCCGAAGGATGTCATTCAATCCATACAGAAGGCAGAACTTCCCAAATTGAAAAAGCTTCTTCTTTACATTGGTATTGAGGACTATGGTTTTGACGGGGATGCAGATACCATTAAAAATCTTTTGGAGCAAGCGGATTTTCCGGCACTTACGTATCTTGGAATCACGAACAGTGAAATACAGGACAAACTGACAGAGGTCGTTCTTGACAGCAAATTCATGGGGCAGGTTAGTACGCTTGATTTGTCAAATGGTACGTTGACAGATAAGGGAGGCGCACTGCTTTTGGAAAAAATCCCTGCATGGCCGAATATCAAGAAGCTGGACCTGCATTATAACTATCTGTCTGATGACATGGCAGAGAAGCTGGGGGCACTTCCGATTGAAGTAGATGTTTCTGAGCAGGAAGAAGTAGAAGAGTATCATGGTGAAATATATATGAATGCCATGCTGACAGAATGAGACGGGTGGTGTTACTGGGGAGCCCGGCTACCAAAAGAACAATTTATCTGAAAAAAGCGGCAGAACTGAAAGGGCTGTCTGTCGTGTTTGCGGACTGGAAGAACTGGGAAAACTGTTTTGGACAGTGGGGGCTGTCAACAGCGCACGAGCAGCTTGTAAAAATAGACCCACCAGTTTGGTCTAGCTGCTCCCTTGAAGAATTGAACCATTTGGCTGATGGTTATGTACATCAGCTTGAAACGTTGGGAAGATTAGCACAGACGCAAAATACAGCCTTTCTAAATACACCTTCTGCAATTATGGAATTGCTGGATAAACGGGCATGCAAAACAAGGCTGCGGCAGGCAGGGCTGCCTGTGACGGAGGCAGTGCATATTTCTGCCTGCCCGGATGATGGGAAGATTACCGCAAAGCTGCTTTTTGCGGAGATGCGCAGACAGCAGATACATCAGGTGTTTATCAAGCCAGTAAAGGGCTCTGGCGCGGCTGGTGTGTCTGCATTGCGCTGGCAGCCGCAGACAGGGCAGATGGCGCTCTATAGCTGTGCTCTGATACAGACGGATGGCACTCTCGTGAACACCAAGCGTCTGCGGCGATTTTCCCAAAAGGAGGAGGTTCTTCCGTTTCTTGACCGGATTCTGGAGATGGACTGCATTGTAGAGCGGTGGTATGCCAAAGCGGAACATCAGGGTTATTCCTATGATCTGCGGGCAGTGGTGCAGGATGGCAGATTAGATTTCCTGCTGGGGAGACTCTCGAAGGGACCAATTACCAATCTTCACTTAAATAATCATCCCTTGGAGATTGCTGCGCTGAAACTGCCAGAGCATACGCTGGAAGACATAGCAATGTTGTGCCGGAAAAGTATGGAGATTTATCCAGGACTTAGGAGTGTCGGCATTGATATTCTGCTGGAAAAAGGGAGCATGAAGCCACGAATCATAGAGATGAATGCGCAGGGCGACTTGATTTATCAGGATATTTATAATGAAAACAGTATTTATGGTCATCAGGCGAGGATGATGCAGGAATGGCTGAAGGAAAGTTAAAAATATTTACGAAATGGAGAAGATAAAAATGCGTGAAGACACAGACACATCAACGGCACAGGAAGTACCTGTGCGTTTATTTACGCCTTCCAGGAAGAATCAGAAAAGTTCAGTGGATATGACACAGGTAGTAGGAACTTCGGATATTTTGTTTGTCTGTCTGGATACGCTGCGCTACGATGTAGCGGTTCAGGAGGAAGCTTCCGGGGGTACGCCTGTGCTGAATCAGTATGGACCATGGCAGAAGTGTCAGGCGCCGGGCAATTTTACCTATCCATCGCATCATGCCATGTTTGCAGGTTTTTTGCCCTGTCGGTATGAAGCGAAAAATCACACGGACAGAGAACTTTTGTTTTTTCCTAAGGCGATTGGGCTTGGGAAGAAAACACCAGAGGGAGCATACGGCTTCTCGGGCAGCACGATCATGGAGGGACTAGAAAAAGATGGTTATGATACATGGTGTGTGGGCGGTGTCGCTTTTTTTGACAAGCGTTCGGATTTGGGCAAGGTGTTTCCATCCTATTTTCAAAAAAGTTACTGGAATCCATCTTTTAGTTGTCCAGTGAAGGACAGCACAAAAAACCAGGTGGATTTCATATTGAAAAAGTTATCCAAGGCAGATATAGAAAAGCACATTTTTCTGTATCTGAATGTGGATGCGATTCATTATCCGAACTACTTTTATCTGGAGGGCGCTTCTAATGACAGCATTCAGAGCCATGCGGCGGCGCTTCGGTATGTAGATGGAGAGTTGGGCAGACTATTTACCGAGTGGAAAAATCTGCGGGGAAATACCTTTGTGATCTGCTGTTCTGACCATGGAACCTGCTACGGGGAGGATGGCTGTCAATTCCACGGTGTCAACCATCCGGTTGTCAATACCATTCCTTATAAACATTTTTTTATATAAAGTATAATGCGAAAAATAACATTGTAGGTAGCACAGGTAGTTCAGCACGTTTTATTAAGAGAGGGCGAAAAATATGAATCCATATATTCAATATATGTACAGCTATCCGCATAAGACTGCATATCGTCCGTTGACAGGTATTCACTTTCAAGACTATGCCTCGATGCTGGCGGGCAAAGGGCATGGTTTGTATCTCCATATTCCTTTTTGCCAGTCAAAGTGTGGTTACTGTAATCTGTTTTCTGTGACTGGTTTGCGTCAGGAGGCTGTGGACAGGTATCTGGATGCCGTCGAATGTCAGAGTGGGCAGTATCAGGAGGTATTGGATTCTGTTCATACAGAGTTTTCTGAATTGGTCATTGGCGGAGGAACGCCCATGTTCATGACAGTGAATCAGCTTGAACAAATGTTTTGTATATTGGAGAAGTATTTTCATTTTTGTGAGGGGCGGGATTTGGTTGTGGAGACCGCGCCAAACCAGACAACCAGAGAGAAGCTTAAAATATTAAAACAGTCAGGTGTGTCGAGAATCAGCATGGGAATCCAAAGCTTTAATGACAGGGAACTTTTGACGCTGGAGAGACAGCATGATGCCCAGAAGGCAAGGGAAGCATTGGAATTGATAAAAGACTTTGACTTTCCATGTGTAAATGTCGATTTTATCTATGGAATTCCGGGGCAGACAAAGGTAAGCCTGCTGGAATCTTTGAAAGAGGTCCTGCGGTTTGAGCCGGAGGAAATTTTTTTGTATCCTCTGTATGTAAAACATGGGGCACGAATGGAACGGGAAGGAATTGTGTTGGAGCCAGAAACTGCTTTTGCACAATATCAGACTGCGAGCAGCTTTCTCCGCGAAGAAGGGTTTTATCAGGACTCCATGCGGCGGTTTGTGCGGCGGGATATGGAGCGGACTTTCTCTGAATGTGGTTTTGGCACTTCGATCGGTCTAGGTTGTGGGGGAAGAAGCTATGTGGGAAATCTTCATTACTGCAGTCCTTATGCCATCACAAGAAAGGAATGCCTTGAACGGTTGAGAGATTATGAAGATACAGAGAGTTTTTTGGAAATTACACATGGTATTATCTTGTCGGAGGAGGAGCAAAAGAGACGTTACGTTATTCGTCATCTGTTGATTCGTCCTGGAATAGAGCTTGGGCGGTATCGGGAGCTTTTTGGAAGAGACGTGCTGGATGATTTTCCAGTGCTGCATGAATGGATAAAACAAAATTTTGCTTCGGTATGCGAAGGAGAAAAACATGGTGATTCTGAACCACGAAAATACTTTGCCCTGACGGAGAGGGGATTAGGTTTTTCCGACTATCTAGGACCACAGCTGATCTCTCCAGAGGTAGCGAAATCAATGCATGAATGGGAGGTTGCACATGGACAAACACATGATTCTATACCGCGGCAGTCTGAAAAGCTGTAATTACCACTGCTCCTATTGTCCGTTTTCCAAGCATCCAATGTCCGAGCGGGAACTTGACAGAGATCAGATGCAGTGGTGTTCTTTTGTCAAAAGACTGCTGAAGAAAGCAAAAGCATTGCATATCGGAGCATTGATGGTAGTTCCCTATGGTGAGGCGATGATTCATCACTGGTATTGGGATGGGCTGGCACAGCTCAGTGCATTTGCAGAAATAGATGCAGTTGGGATACAGACCAATTTAAGTTTTTCTGTCTCTGAATTTCTAAGCAGTTATGAAAAAGCGGGGGGTATGCCAGAGAAATTGAGATTGTGGGCTACGTTTCATCCGGAAATGACAACGGTGTCAGAATTTTGTGCTAAGTGCAGGCAGCTTCGGGAACAAGATATTCAGCTTTGCGCAGGAAGTGTCGGTGTGCCAGAAAATCTGCATCTGCTGCAAGAACTGAAACAGGAACTAAAGGGTATTTACCTATGGGTGAATAAGATGGATGGTCTGCGCCGTTCTTATACACAGAAGGAGCGGGAGGCGTTTGAGGAAATCGATCCTTATTTTGCAAGGGAGCTTATGAAGGTTCCCGGGAATGTGTCGATGTGCAGGGGGCGGCTTTTTGTGGAGGCAGATGGCGGGCTTCGCTCCTGTAATATTGGTTCAACATTGAAGGAAAACTGGGATACATTAGACGATTTTCCGATTCCAGAATGCAGCCGAAAGCAGTGTTCCTGCTATTTAGCGTATGGAGGGAGAGGAGACTTTATGAATCAAGTATTGTTTGGACCTTATCCGCTGTTCCGGATTCCGCGATGCCCAAGAGCAGTCTTTCTGGACATCGAAGGAACCTTGTTTTCTTCAAAAGACAACTGCGGGGAATCGCACACTGTGGATGTTTCTTCCAATATTATGGGGGAATTGGAGATTCTTGCAAAGCAGAAGGTATATCTGTTTTTTGCAACGACGATGCCCTACAGGGAAGCTATGCAGCGCTGCCGCAAAATCCGGCACTTGTTTGCAGGAGGCATTTTTGCAGGAGGAGCACATATAGTGTGGGGACAGGAAAGAGAATATTATTATGAGCTGGAGGATTCGTGGCTTACAGACCTTGCGGTATTGAAGAAGGAATTGCGTTTTCGGATTTTAACTTACCGGAATTGTGGGAAGCTATATAAAGTCACACTTATACGTTCGGTTCACAGTCCATGGACACTGCAGGAGGCAGCGGCAATTATGAGCCATGTATCCGATGTGAAGAGTATGCGCTGCTATATAGAAGAAAACTGTTTGCAGATTGTCTCTGCGGATGCAAGTAAAGCCCGTGGGGTAGAGATGCTATGCCGCTGGATGGATATTTCCCCGAAGGATGCAGCTGCTGTGGGAGATTCCAAAGAGGACGAGGAAATGATGGAACTGTGCAATTCTTAGGAATTTTTTCTTAATGAAATCTTAAAGATTTACCCAATTGGAACTTAAAATTTTATAGGATATACTTTGTTTGTATCATAAAACCGGGGAGAGAGAAGAGATGTACAACATATTGGTGTGTGATGATGAGAAGGATATTGTGTCGGCATTAAAGATTTATCTGACAGCCGAGGGTTATCAGGTGTATGAGGCCTGCAATGGAAAGGAAGCTTTGGAGGTGCTTTCTAGGGAGGAGATTCATCTGGTACTTATGGACATCATGATGCCAGTGATGGACGGTATCACTGCGATGGTGAAGCTGCGGGAGCAGAGCAATGTGCCTGTTATCATGCTGACAGCCAAGAGTGAAGATACTGATAAGGTGCTGGGGCTTAATATTGGTGCGGACGATTATGTGACAAAACCGTTTAATCCGGTAGAGCTTCAGGCGCGGGTGAAATCGCAGCTCAGGCGTTATATGCAGCTGGGCAGCGGGATGATGCCAAAGGCGAGTGAGACACTTACCATAGGAGGAATCGAGCTCGATGACCGCACTAAGGAAGTGACGCTCGACGGCGAAAAGACAGCACTGACACCGACAGAATACGATATCTTGAAGCTTCTCATGGAAAGCCCGGGAAAAGTGTACTCTCCAGCACAGATTTATGCCGCTGTGTGGAATGACAGTCCATACGGCACAGAGAACACAGTAGCAGTTCATATCAGGCATTTGCGGGAAAAACTCGAGTACAATCCTGCAGAACCGCGATATCTGAAGTCTGTCTGGGGACGAGGTTATAAGCTGGAAGAATAAAAGGAAAAAGGGTGATGTTTTAAGTGATGAAGTTAAGAAATTCAGTGATTGCAAAAATCACGGCATGGATGTTCTGTATTGCTTCGATTATGGGAACCGTTGTGTTGGGAATCTGTCTGGCATATGGAATCTGTGATGGTCTGTTGGAGCAGACGCGCGAGGAGGCGCTGAAAAGTATATATAGGTATGCGAATATGACATATTCCAGAGAGGCGTTTTGGAATCGCGGCAATAGCATATATGCAGAAAGCCTGCGGGAGGAGTATTTTAAGTATGGGATTATCAAGTCAGACAGTCTTGCGGAAGTGGACTTTCATGATAGGTTATCCTATTTGGACACCAATATGACAGACGAGGAGCTTGCGAACATTATTTCCGACCAGCTGTTCATATATCTGCTTGTCGAGAAGGGAAACGGTTCTTTGGCAGGCATTCCAATGGAATATTATGGCGATTATGGAGATATGGCATCGCTGGCTGTCGAGAGCGATGCGCTGATCAAGGATTCGGAGTGGACATATCTCTATGCGGACAGGATATGTTATGATGTGGCAAAGGGAATCGTGTACTATCGAGCAGAGGGAAACTATTATCCAGTACAGAATGTATCGCTGTGTTATGACGGCAGTGAAGGGAAAAAAGTTTACAATTATAATTATGATTTTAACAATCGGGGATATATGCTGAATTATCAGAGTATGGATACATCGTTGTTTGACAATTACACAGAGGAATTTTTAGATGACTTAAAGCAGCTGCAGGAGGTTACGGGTGAAGAAGCAGAGATAACACAGCCTGACCAGACAGATCGAATTGAAGAGATTCTTGGCGGCAAAGGAAGTGGAAGCATCGTAAATCTGGCTGAATTGAACAACACGACATTTAACTACAGCAAATGGGGAACAATCCTGTTAGATAATATCCGAAGCATAACTGGTGAGGAACTCACGCTGATTGATTCCAGCAATATTGCAGATGGTTTCTTTATCAAGGAAGCAGGGTATTATCTCAATGAAAACTATACACTTGTGGTTCGGGATGACATTCAGGCAGAAGCTTACTGGGTAGTATCGCTCATTCCGGACTATGTGCCGGCAGACCGTTTGGATAGTAAATACAATCAGGAGAGCTGGTATGTCAATTATTATTATGATATTGTGGACAGGAATCTGTTTCAGGGGCTTGGGATCAGTATCGTTGTGATGGTGCTGTCATTTGGATTTCTGGTGTATGCAGCAGGACATCGCAAGGCAGTGGAGGGGATTGTGCTCACTCCGTTTGACAAGATTCCGATTGACATATTGAGTGTGTTTGTGTGCGGAGTAGAAATGGGAGCTGCTCTTTTGGCAATTGGAATTTTGGAGGAAACGGATATAGGAAGATTTGCATACACCAGCTTAGGTATGTGTGGTCTGTTTGGGATCTTTATGACAGTGATCGCGATCGCGTATATACTCAGTTTGTGTGTGCGGGTGAAGGCAGGTAAATGGTGGAGAAACAGCATTTGTTATCGGATTTGCAGTTGGATTTGCGATTTGATCGCAGCTATTTTCCGACATATCGAATTACTCTGGAAGGTAATTTTCTTGATCGTAGCGATTTCTGGTATGGAACTGTTTGCTTTGGCTTATTTTGAGGATGGAGCGATCGCTTTCTATCTGATAGAGCGGATCGTTTTGTGTGTGGCGATGTGTCTGGCTGCAATTCAGATCTATAAGCTGCAGAAAGCGGGACAGTGTATGGCAGAAGGAGACCTCTCTTACGAAATCAATACCGAGAAAATGTTTTGGGAGTGCCGGAAGCATGGAGAAAACTTGAATAAGATCAGTGAGGGAATGTCCAAAGCGGTGGATGCGCGCATGAAAAGCGAGCGACTCAAGACGGAGCTGATCACGAATGTGTCCCATGATATCAAAACACCGCTCACTTCCATTATTAATTATGTGGATCTGCTCTCAAAGGAGGAGCTTCACAATGACAAGGCAGCAGAGTACCTCGAAGTACTCGAAAGGCAGTCGTCAAAGTTAAAGAAATTGATTGAAGATTTGGTGGAGGCTTCCAAGGCATCTTCCGGGAATTTAGCCGTTGACAGCCAACAGCTGGATGTGGGTGTGTTTGTGACACAGACAGTAGGTGAATTTGAAGAGAAGCTCTCGATCGCAGGGCTGGAGCTGATTGTCAGCAAGCTGGATGAATCCGTCTATATTATGGCAGATGGCAGACATATCTGGCGTGTTGTTGACAACCTGATGAACAATATCTGCAAATATGCCCAAAAAGGTTCAAGAGTGTATGTCAACCTCGAAGCCACAGAAAAAAGTGTGAGCATCATATTTCGGAATATCTCAAAATACCCGCTGAACATCAGTGGAGAGGAGCTGATGGAGCGTTTCGTGCGCGGAGATAAGTCACGGAATACGGAGGGGCATGGGCTGGGACTTTCCATAGCACAGAGCCTGATGAAGCTGATCGATGGTGATATGAATATTGTTGTGGATGGTGATTTGTTCAAGGTTGTGCTTACCTTTGACAGATATCAGCCCAAGATGCAGGAGTTGGTTTTGGAAAAAGAGGAAGAGGGGGATCAGAAAGAGAAAGAAAACGCGGACTTTGGCCTGCAGGGAAAGGGGACTGCGATAAGGCATTAAAGAACTTTGACTTGGCGGCGGGGTATCTCGATGATTCTGCGGGGAATCAGCAGCAGAAAGGCATTAATGTCGGAGGATGAACTTGAGAAGATGGTGAAAGAGGCAGACCAGATGCTCTATGATGCAAAAAATGCGGGCAAGGGAGTGTACAAGTTCTATACATTAAGTTGATAAAAAGTCTATATGTAAATTGACAAAATTTTTATGTAAAATATTAGTAAAGATGCAATAGGATTATAGGTTGATATTTTCATTATGATGGGGTATACTATAATTAATCTGAAATGTACGATAACTCTTGTCATTTTGAACCTACATCACTTTAAACGGGATTCCTACATTGTCTGATCAATGTCATGCCCCCCGATATTGGCCAGGGGAAGGCAGCGAGAAAGATTGCGGTTGCCCACCTAGCATTGGCTAGGAGTCAAAATACAAGAGCCGGCGTTTCGGGGATACACAAGAAGCAAAGCAGCCTTAGCAGGCTGCTTTTGTGGTATAAGTACAGGGTTGAAGGTAAGGTACTGTGAACAGTCCCTATCAGAAAAACTTTCAACCCTGTATTTTTATATATCTATCATTTAATAGTTATCGGGAGGAATAGAAAATATTTTATGTAAAAGGGTTCTCCAAGAAGTTGTTGATCGTTGTGGTCTGGACGGTGATCGCACTGGGGCTGTATTTGTGTAGTGCCCAGCTGTCTGATACAGATGAGGGTATCACAGGGGAAACGAAAGAGAAAGATGAGAAGATTCAGATGATTTCGGAAGAAGATGACGGGAAAATCGCGATAAAAGAAAACGTTCCGGAAATACCATTTGATGAGAACGTGAGGATCCTGCTCATGAATCAGGGCTATCGCGGGATTTACCACACAGAGCTGCGCATTGTGTGCAGTGAGGGATTGACTGTCACGCATAATGGAGAGATAACAGAGTATGCACCAGATTCAGAATTGGTCTTAAGGGCAGGTGGCTTTGAGGATGGGCAGATGATCTGTATCACTGGAAAGAATCAGGGCAGGATTCAAATCATAAACATTGGAAGAAACAGTCCGGCGCAGTACCGTGGAAAACTGGAGTGTTACTTTGAGGCAGGGGGGATTGTTGTGGTCAATGAACTTTTGGTGGAAGAGTATCTGTATGGCGTGGTTCCGAGCGAGATGCCATCTGCATACCCTGATGAAGCGTTAAAAGCACAGGCGGTCAGTGCGAGAACCTATACCTATTTTCATAAAAAAACTTATGCCTATCCAGAGTGGGAGGCACATATGGACGACAGCACTTCGTTCCAGGTTTATATGAATTGTGAAGAGACACAGAGTGGGGTGAATGCGGTAGATGCGACCAAAAATCAAGTGCTTTCATACGAGGGGGAACTTGTGGAGAGCTTTTACTATTCGACTTCGGGAGGCTATAACGGCGGGGCACATGTGTGGAATGATATGGCATCGGCAGCAGATGCCTATCTGATTGAGACAGGAGAGGATATCTATGCATCAAACAATGAGGAGGGAGAGCGGGCGTATCAGCAGTATATTGATCATGGGAACGAGCAGGATGTTGAGTTTCATGAGGCATGGTATCGCTGGAATTATGACAAGTCATTCGAAGGCAGTGCGATTAAGGTCTTTTTGCAGAAATTATATGATTTGTCGCAGTCGCAGCCAGATACCGTGAGAATCCGGTCTCGGTATTTGCCGTCTGACCAGCTTCCAAATGAAGATGCGATCAAGGATATCAGGATATTAAATCGAAGGAAGAGCGGTATGGCAGCAGGTATTATGATAGAGACGGAACACTTCAGGGTAAGTGTAATGTCCCAGCATGCGATCAGGCAGGTGCTTTGCCGCGCGCAGGATGTGGTGACGAAGAATGACGGCGGCAGCTACATCATGGGAGATATCCTTCCAAGCGCATATTTTTACATAGAAAAAATATTTGATAATAACGAGGAAAAGGGAGATAATCTAAAACAGGTTATAATACATGGTGCAGGATTCGGCCATGGCTGTGGTATGTCACAGAACGGTGCGAAAAATCTGGCTGACAGAGGATTAACAGCTGCACAGATTTTGGCATATTATTATAATGGAAGCATTAAGGATATCAGGGAGCTAAACAAATAATGTCAATGATCACGAAGCTATACAGGCTGCAAAAAGAGATGCGTAGAACCTTTAATGAGGCAGAGGTGGGAACCTATGCCTCTGGCGCTGCGTTCTTTTTATTTGTGTCAGTGATACCGATGGTGATGATCGTCAGCGGCATGCTGCCGCATGATCTGCTTGGCAGGAAAGAGATGGTCAATATATCACAGGCTGTTATCCCGGATAAAATATACCGTTTTTTGCTGAGTATCATTGACAGTTACCATGGAAATCATGTGACACTGCTGTCAGTCTCCGCTATTGTGGTCGTATGGTCTGCGTCAAAAGGAGTGCTGGCGCTGATCAGAGGATTAAACCACGTTTATGAGGTGGAGGAGACAAGAGGGTATATTCTGCTGCGGCTTAAGGCTTCCTTCTATACGATTTTTCTGCTGCTTGCGATATTGCTCTCAGCAGGAGTGCTTGTCTTTGGGAATACATTGGCAAAGTGGATAATACCTGACAATGGTCTGGCCGCAAGTCTGTGGCGCATATTTGGCTGGATACGCCATATCTTTGTCGCAGGTATGATTTCCATTGTATTCTGCACGATGTACAGTCTGCTGCCAAACAACCAGTTATCATGGAAGGATCACTATCCCGGGGCGGTAGTCACATCGGTATTCTGGACACTTTATTCCTTTGGCTTTTCCATTTATATCGATTATTTTGGCGGTTTTTCCATGTATGGCAGCCTGACGGGCATTGTGATCGTGATGATCTGGCTGTATTTTTGCATGTATATCTTTTTTGGCGGTGCACTGGTCAATAAGTGGATTGTCGATGGTTATGTGGACGATTATTTGTCACAAATTCTGTGATTTAGAATATGATAGAAATTGATTTTGGACTTGACTTTTTCTGGCAGATAACATATTATTATTTTCAATGGTATTTATTTTAATATTAAAATGCAGTGAAGGTGCAAGGAACTGTTCAGAAATAGACAAGTCAAGGTGTACAGGTTATTTTTGAGCAGTCCTAGGT
>JAIEEY010000371.1 GCA_029067205.1 Lachnospiraceae bacterium | reverse complement strand
TGTATTTCCAACAATAGTACATCAGTGCATTACAACACCGAAAGATACACAATGATAATTGTGTATCTTTCATATCTATAATAAGAATCCTTTAAAATCAACGCTTACGGGACTTCTGCTATTACTTTTATGGATATGGCATCCCTGAATGATACATATCGTTTGCATTCAATGATTTATATTGATATATTTTAACGATATGGATTATTTGTTTTATCAGTCCAAAATTTAATGATAGATGATACATATTGATTATTTGTATTGATATGTATTATCCATCATGGTATAATATTAAAAAATACATATTAATAAAAATAAACAATATGTATTATATATAAAGGCAGGGATGATAAATTGAACTATGTGCAACCCATACGGGATAAGAAAAAGATACAAACAATGAAAACCGTGCTGAAGGCCAAGGATGAAAAATATTACATCATGTTCCTCATCGGAATCAATGTGGGGCTCCGCATATCCGATATCCTTACATTGAAGGTATCGGATGTACGGGACAGGACGCATATTAATATAGTAGAGAAAAAAACTGGCAAAACAAAACGGTTCCTTCTCAATTCGCAGATGCAGGCGGAATTGGCTGATTATATCAATAAATTTAACCTGGCTGATGACCATTACCTTATCAGGAGCAGGAAAGGTGATAACCAGCCGATCAAACGGGACAGGGCATATAAGATACTAAACGAAGCTGCCCATGAGATTGGGCTGGGTGAGATTGGCACTCATTCTATGCGCAAAACTTTTGGTTACTGGCATTATCAGAAATATAAAGATATAGCGTTGCTCCAGCATTTATTTAATCATGCAAATTCTGTAGTCACATTGCGTTATATAGGTGTTAACCAGGACATCATGGACCAGTCCGTATCGGATTTCTTCCTATAATATATAGTGTTGATTTTTCATGGCATTGTATATTGTGCCACCTGTGGGAAGTCCATGCAGGTGCGCTATGAAAAAGTAGACAGGACGGACAAAGACCGCCGGACAGGGAAAGAACGTGAGCCGATAGACAAGGCATATTATATCTGCCAGACTTATAACCGTTTGGGTAAAAATGCCCGCACAAGCCACAAAATTGAAGCGAAGGATTTATATAACCTTGTCCTTTCGGACATACAGGAAGTTGCGGCTATGGCATTGAAGGACAAGGAGGCGTTTTATGGCAGATTGAGCCAAAGAATGGAAAAACAGTACCTTGCGGACACGGATAGTCTGAAAAAGGAATATGAGAGCCCTGTAGGGCGCGATCAGGAGATAGATGATACCTTTATCAGTCTGTATGCGGATAAGGCAAAGGGCATACTTACGGAAAAGCGTTTCCTGAAGCTGACGGATGCAATGGAAAAAGAACAGGAAAGCAACAAAAACCGTATGCAGAAAATAGCGGCACGCATCAGTGAGGAGGAACATTCGGAAGGTGATGTGCAAATGTTCATGGAGGAAATCAGGCGTTATGCTGCTATTACGGAACTTGACGAAACAGTGTTAAACCGACTGATTAACCGTATCCTGATTGGAGAGCCTAAGAAAGTTGACGGAGTAAAGATACAGGAAGTACGGATTGTTTATAATTTTGTCGGGGAATTGTAAAATAAGGGAATTATGCACTATTTAACTGAAAATGACAACCATGAGAGCAGAGATTCGAACGAGTTTCTACTCTATTATTTCTGTACGGAAAAGGAGCTGCGCAGACAGCCCCTTAAATGTTTTTACTTGCTTATTCTAAATCATCACTAAATTTCTTTTATATCAAAAATCATTCTATGGTACACTGATAAAATGCTTCTGAATCTCCCTCATAGGACGAAGATAATCCATATTCATAGGAATTTTGCGAACAATAGATAACAATATAAGTACCTTCCGCTATTTCTACAGAACCATCACCAGTCACAACAGCCTCATATCCCGCCTGTGGAATAAATCGAGGTGTATCTATAAATGGTTCCTCCATCAAATAAACCTTCCAGACAAGATTATGGGTGGAAGATAGAGAATAAATATCTTCTTTTACTCCCATAACCTGAAAATGATATGTGCCGGGCTTAAGGCAAGGAAACCAGCCCCATCCTCCGTCATTGTACAAATCCTGTGCTGAAACTATAAAACCTTCCTCATTACCATGAATTTCGGAAAAATCCCATGTTGCATCTACATTCGCTCCGCTTGCTTCCGCTTCTGAAATCTCGCTTTCCGCTTCGATTAAAATCACATCGGTATTTTGACATTCCTCTGATTGAATATGCACAAACTCATCACGAACCCTTGTGTTGCATGAAGTTAAACTTAATAGCAATATAAAAAATAGTATTATATGTTTTTTCATTTTTAGGCCCCTGGATTTTTTACTGTTGAAGAATCTAAATCAACTAATTAACTTACTTCATTAGTAAATGAATGATTTTCATTTTGAACACATTGCCAAATTGTAGCATAAAATTGTTTGTATTTTTGTCAGGAATAAAGCTTAATATCATACCTGCTCAGTTCTGTAACCAGTACCCGCAGCATCGAATCGCCAATCCCACGCATCTGTCGTAGTTCTGCAGATGAATAATTCATCAGATCCCCAACAGTAAATATGTTATTTTTCTGTAGTGCATTTTTTAATCGGTTTGGCAGCTCCATTTCGTCAATCCGCATTTGGGATATTGAATCTGATACATTTTCACACTTCTCGATTGTTACTTCTATTTCATCATTATCAGCCGGATTTACAATCTCGTTATCATATATTTCTGCATAGTCAGCTTTTAACTGTTTTACTAATGATATTACCTTTTGTAAAGAAGCAGCCTGTACATGCGTTAGGAAAATTTCTTTCGGGATATTATTGATTAAACGCAGCACATTTTCACTGCGGTCTTCATTAGTTGATGTTTCCCGTATTTTTTTTAGGTCGTCCTCGTAAGTAAGTCCAAACTCTATATATTTCACTGCTGTTTCATTTTTAAGTCTTTTGAGTGCATTACGGGCGATTTTTTTTATATTAGACGAATTTGTGTTGTAAGCGGCGCTAATGGATTCATAGGTTTCATTATCCCAATAAATCCTTCTTAATATATCTTGTTCCTGTTCATTTAAGTACTGCTCCATACAGTAAGGTATGGTCTGGTCAAGATCACTTGGATAGGCAGCAAAGCTTACTGTTTCAAAAAGAGCTTCATAAATCTTTTCTTCAGGCGTGCTGTCTATCGTAATATTGCGTTGTTCCAGACATGCTGCAAGAATACTCCTGAATTTCTGTGGTCTCATGTCATTTTTTTTGCAGGCATGATCTTCTTCATCTCCTCCTTGCATATCCTCTATAACACTTAAAAATTTTATTATTTCACTCTTGGTTGATTCTAATAATGTTGGATCATATTTCATTTGTCATATCCCCTCTTGTTTGGATATTATTATAAATCAGTAGCAGTCATATATTCCCTCTGTTCTCCATAATACCATGATATAGTTGTTCAAATGTGAGACAAACATAAGGTAGAATTATAATATCATTGACTTTCAATTATTTCAAGAAAATTAATTCATATACACCTTTTCCTTCTATATATAATATATTTGGAAAAAAGTATTACTGAACAAGTGTATACAGATGTTTCTCAATTATAGGCCTAGAACTGTCAACAACAAATGGAACATATAAATCTGGATTATATGAAAGTTTTTCACTACTCTTTGAACGAAACAAAAGCAGTATTTTTTTACGGTATCCTTCGATTTCTATGATGGCTCCCACACTTTCATCTTCAGGAGGAATCCAGAACTTAATGGCTTTATTGCTTTTTGTAATCCTGTGAAGTGCATTAAAAGTATTTAATTCTGTTATACTACGGCAGTAAACTCCAACATCTGAAACCTGAAACAGATGTATCCTTCCAAGGACACGGTAAATGTTGTTGTTTGACTTATTTTTCTTTATGTACTGGAATCCAGCCAAAACCGTATTGGAATCCGGCTCTATTCCATAATGTTTTTTAAATTTTGTTACCGCTTTTTCTGCTATTTCAGGAAAAGTAAAATTATTAAATATTTTTCCATCAGCCCCCATTGTCCGTATATATACCCTTGAATAATTTTGGTCATTATTTCGAAAGATTCCGGCGAAAGGAACATACATAAAACGGACTCCATCGTTCTCCAGGGTCAGGTCCCCTATTGTTTTTTTGTTCCTGCTTAATTTCACCTTCTTTGTTCTGTGATAAACAAAAGCTGAAAAGTTCTGCCTGTTCTCTATCGCCTTATTGTTAAGCACTTTTTCGGTAAAACAGTCCACATTAATACCCCTTACAAGTCCGTCAAGTCCTAATTGTGGCTCTTTAGCTGTTTTTCCAGGATCATCTTTGTCAATCAGGATATCTTCTGACTCCGCTGATTCTTCATCAGGAGCCACGGTATACTGCTGCTCTTTCTCTGGGTTATCTATATTCCTTGAAAACCGCCTGGGATCAAAGGAAGTGAATACTGTCACGTCTCCATCCTCGCCTATATAATAAGGCGGCTTTTGCTGTTCACTGCCTGTCAGATTTTTAAACCTACAGCAGTATCTGTCATGCGTATATCCATTATGTTCAGGATAGATTTTTAAATCTTCACTGAACTTATAATAAAGTCCTGCATCTGGACGGCACGCGCACCACATATATTCTTTTTTTCCTCTGTATTGTTCTCTGATGAGGGCTCTCTGTTCTCTGTCAAGATACCCGGGATATAAATCCTTTCCATCAACTGTTATAAATTTTGTATTGTACATGAAATGTCCTCTTTGATTATTTTTTGTACCATTGAACGAATCATTGACAGTATACAGGCAGGGAGACTCTTTCCCTGCCTGATATGCAATATTCATCCAATTAGGCACTGTTTTCCTTTAAATGCAAACCCATACTTCCTAATTCGCTCTGGGGCAATACCTTCCGCGATCAGTTTTGCATCATACAGCTTTTCTTCAATCTGCGAATGGGCGTTCGCAACAGTCTGTGCGAGGTCTTTTTCTTTGGATGGTTTATGCACTTTAAACTCGATGATATATGCATAGTCTTTTTCCCTGTTAGTGGGTGTCAGCATGATATCATAACGCCCAAAACCGCTCTCCCTGTTAGATGTGATCTCAAACCTTCCAGCAAGTTCAACCATCAGTCCCAACACAAACCCGTGATAAAAGCGTTCGGGTGCATCATCATCTGATGCATTTTTTGCAATATCAAAACTTGAGAAGCTATGCAGTGCGATCCTGTTCATAAACTCATTCATCCCATCCACATCGTTCATGAGGAGTGCCTTGATGAAATTACCGTATGCCATTCCAGAATTTCCGCCAAACCAGCCCTTTACCATTTTGCGGAACATCCGTTTTACTTCAAGATTTGTTATGGTCAGTGTGTACCAGACATCACCCTCTTCTCCAATCCCTTCCTCGTCCTCATCCAATGTTTTAAGATCCAGCACCTTCAGGTATCCTGTCGCGAGCAGAAGGCTCCACACTGCATCTGCACTGCCATTTAACTGGTCAAACACAATTTTTTCGTCAATTTCAGCCTCGAAGCTTTTCCCCTGAAGGAGATCCTCCATTATCTGTTTTATATCCGGGGTTCCTTTTTGGATCAGCTGATTCACAAGCCCGTTTCCGCTTGTGTTCGACCAGTACGTATCATATTTTCCTTTTTTATTGATAAAAGACACAATTGACCATGGATTGTAAATGTCTGTGTGGGTACCAAAAGTAAACCCATCATACCACCGCTTTACTTTCTGTTTCTGCTCCCCTAATCCTGCATCATCAAGCGCTGTAAAGACTTCCTCTTCCGTAAAGCCAAAAGATGTGGCATATCTATCTGAAGTTGTTGTAATAACATTCAAGTTATTCATACCAGTAAAGATGCTTTCCTTTGCCACCCTTGTTATCCCTGTGATGAGTCCGCGTTCAAGGTATTCGTTTGTCTTAAACGTGGAATTGAACAGACCACTAAAGAAGCTTGTAGTTTCCTCCCAGTACCCTGAGATCCATGCGTCATGCATCGGTGTATCATATTCATCCAGGATGATGATCACTTTTTGATTATAATAACGCTGCATGAAACCAGCCATCGAGTGTATGGCATCAGTAGCTAATTCGCTGCTCATTCCAGGTTCTATCCCCTGATAATATTTCTGTTCTTTTTCATTTAACAGATTTCCCTTTAGCAGATAGTCATTTTTATTATACAGATCAGTAAGTACTTTTGTTATCTTAAAAATCATTTCTTTATACGTCGTTGCTTTTACATTGGCAAAGCTCAAAAAGATTACCGGAAAAGTCCCCTGCAGCTTCCTATATTTATATTCCCCGTCAGGAGATTTTTCCTCCCATATGGACAAGCCTTCAAACAGTTCACCTTTGCCTGCGTATTTATTTGAAAAAAAGCACTCCGTCATGCTCATGTTCAATGTCTTTCCAAACCTGCGCGGACGTGTGATCAGGGTAACTTTATCTGCATATTCCCACCATTCCCTGATGAAATCTGTCTTGTCTATATAAAATATGTGTTCCGTCCTCACTTCTTCAAAATCCTGGTATCCGAGTCCAGCCTTGTTTTCATTCATGTGATGCCCTCCCCTGCCTGGAATTTTTTTCTGTTAATTATCAGTATACACGATACCTGCTTTTTTCACAATACATGGATTAATCTAGCGTTTTTTCCTATAGTCTTCAGCCCATGACATCAGTGTTTTTGCGTCTTTTGATGTTATTAAATTTTCCATCTGGACCTCATTTATGAAGTTGTAAATGTCCTGCAGTGGACTATTTGCATATCAAGTAAGTATTTTTCTTTTAATTATTTCTTCCATATATACCTCTTTCGTATACGCAAAAACAGAACAGTTATACTATCAACTGTTCTGTTTTTATGAACCAGCAACTATTTTTATGAAACTTCCACCCTTGTCATTGCCCGAATACAACTATACATCAGCATTGGTATCCCATTACGGAATTCTTCATGTTTGATTCTATGCGGAATTACATCTGACACTACTGTATAGAGGATACGTACTTTTTCCGGTGGCAGATACTCCTGTTTACTATACTTCGTGGTGCTTAACAGTAAGTCCAGATTATGCATGTAAAACCCTATCACACCAAATTCATATGCTGAATTATCATTTTTGAAATCTGTCAGCGTCTTCCCATAGACAGCCCTTTTCAAAGTTGACGCAATTGCCTTTCCATATACGATATCACTCAGTTTAGGAATACTATCCGTAGCCATTTCTGTATTTATGGAAAGTTTTTTCGTCTTTGCTATATTGTCAAAAAGCTCATCGACCTTTGTTACATCTTGAAAAGTACATTGAACCGTTGGTCTGATCATCATTCCTGTAAATGTAACATAATGCGTGAGCAAAAACTCATAATATCCATTTTCTTCCCTTATCGCTGGTTTACTCATCAGGATCTGCTCGTATTTTGTTGACGGCTTCCGGAAAACAAGATGAAAACCACGCCCCGACATGGACAATTCGCCATACACATAGTACTAGCACATCAAGCTAAGCTAAGTTAATGATATTGCCAGTGAACGATAACTTGTTGTTTGCCATAGCTCAGCAAAAAGACTTAAATTCTATTTCCCGATTCTGATAGTGTTCGTTGATTGTAGATACTATTTCATCAAAAATGTCGATATCTCCATTATAAGCCTCTCTATTACTGACCAGCTCATCCTTTAATTCTATTAATGAGTCTTTGAGATTACTGTCAATTTCTTCCGCTAACATACGAACAATCAATTGGCTCACTCTGCATACATCAAGGTTACTGGTTCTCAATAGGGCATATTTAGTTCTATCTTCCTCTAATCCTATATATATTGCTACCAAATAGATATTAACAGCTTTCTCTTTCGAAAAACAGTCAAGGTAAGAATTCGCAATAAACCGCATTTTCCAGATGCGTTCCTGTGCATTATCAGAATTCTCAATCTCTAAATAAAATTCTACAGTTCTTTCGTAAAGTTCATCGATACTATGCTTTGCATTTTCATAGTCTTCAAGTTGAATATAAGCCCTAATCATATCCCACATCATGTACTGATAATTTCCGTCAAATTTGCTAAATTCATATAGATTTAATACTGGGATTATTATTTCTAGAGATTTTTTTAAACAATCGATCTGCATTTCATAATTATCAGCACATCCACAGAAATCAGCAGCACTTTTCCATATTTTCATCTTATTTTCATCATCGACGGCTTTCTCCAACTGCCGTTGTGCTAAGATATAATAATCGCATTGCTTTTTAATCGTTAACACCTGATTATATTCATAATCTGAATCGTTAGACATAATATCTGCCCTTGTTTTGTATAGTAAATTTTGAATATAATTGTCATTTAGTCCATATTCCAAGTAGAGTTTTTGCGCTTTTTCCCAAAGGTCTTCAGCCTTTTTGATAGACTCATAGGGATACTTATTAAAGAGACTTGCATATTCTATCATTAAAATCACATGATATCTGTCAAACCCAACAACTTTATTATACTTAGCAATCGTATCCTGAATAATTTTTTCTCTAATATCTTTCGTTCCGCATTTATCAATCCTATCTAATATTTTAATAATTTCTTCAAAACAGACATTCTCTTTGATGAGATATTCATCAATAAAATCCAATATGTCATCATCTATTCTGTCGTTTTCAAGCATTTTGTAATATTTGATACATTGCTGCCACAACAATTCCTTCTTTTCAGATTCGTTCTCCACAAAATACAAATAAAAATATGCTGCGAGAACATTTGTCACTGCATATGAGTTCTCTTCTTTTAGCGTATTCGGATCATCATAGTGTATTAGTTCCAATGCGTACATTTTTGCCTTCTCATAATCGTGCATTTTGACGAAACTTTTTATGAGTTCAACACAGATATAAGAAGTGTATGAAAAGTAGGTATTCGGATCGTTCTCGTTTGCCTTGTCATAGTCCAGTACTTTTTCCAGACATTCCACCGCTTTTTTGGGCTCACCCATCTTTTCATAAATATGTGCGATACTCTGCATCACACTATCATACCTTCCATCACCATAATCATATGATTTTTTATAGAATGTTATGGCCCGTTCATAATTTTCTTCCTCTTCATATTTTTCAGCTAACATGGTATAAGACACATCATTGGTATAATGGTATGTTGTCACACCCCCATCTGTAATAATGATATCTGCACCTTTTTTATCCATCTTATTTCTCAATTCATCAATCCGCTCCTGATACCAGTATGCCTTTTCTATATCTGAGAAAAATTTGTTTTTATATGTAATTCCAAAATCTTCATCCATATAGAAATCTCGTATCTTTATATAATAGGATACTTTTTCCTCCACCGCATAAGATGAAAGGGGCAGCAATCTGGTTACTGCATCATACATAACGATCAATTTATAACAAATTCGATCCATATTTGGATTCTGCGCATCAAAATAGCACCAGATATAATTCGAGAGGGCGCTATATATTTCACTGCATGCATCAGTATACTCTTTTACAATATAGTCCACATCATCTGTATATCTCTGACAGTAGTCCATAATGCTATCCATCAACTCTTCAATCAGTTGAAGCTGGCTCACAACATAATCATCCAATTCCAGCTCCGATTCGTCTACATCATCAAGAAGACTTATTTTTTCAATTTTTCTTCTGCATATCCGCTGCAGGATGTCATAAGCCTCTTTCTCCGTCTCTTTCCGCTGTAGGCAGATCCGTTCCGCCTCATCAATTCTGTCTTTTTTATGATATAACAAGCATAATCTTGCATACGAGATGTTTGACCCTGTAATCCTGTCCATAAACACATCTATTACGTACTGTTTAATCCTGTAATAATCAGCAGTATCAGCAGTAATGTATCTGGTCATTCCGGCAACGACATTGGGACAATTCTCTGCATTGGGACTAAGATTTTTGTATATCAAATCCTGTATGACCTGGTGTAGTGAAATTTTACCAGTCTTTGCGTTATATGTAATCCACCCACTTTTAATTAATTTATTCAATATTTCAGAAATATTGGTTATTGGGCAAATTTCTTCGAATTTACATTTTTTTATGCGGATACCTGCATATAGTGAAAGACTTCCTATGATTTCCTTTTCTGTTTCTTCAAACCCAGAAATATCAAACAGTGTCATCAAATGGCTGTTTATGGATTCCGAACGCAGTCTGCGATCTTTTCTCTGTCTGACATTGATATCTTTTGTGTTTGTGATTCCTTCCTGTTCCATAAAACGGCTAAGAAGTTCCATTGGCGCTTCGCCTGAAACTCTCAGATATTTTGCGAGCAATTCCACAGTCATTGTGTGATAACCCACATACTCGACTAATTCCTTTACTGCAGCTGCATTTTCTGTCCCGTACTCATTATCATTGTATACATAGAACAATTTTAAGACATCATCTATGTTTTCCATCCTGTCAATGTCAATCTGTTCATAATTGTAATCACAGAAATCCATTCTCGATGTTATAATAAATTTGCATGGACAGCTCAATAAAATTTCAAGGCTGTTGTCTGAGTCCGTATCAAAATTATCAATAATAAGCAAATCTCTATCAGTCACAATGCGCCTAAGTACATTTATTTTCCTGTTGAAATAATCAGTATCGCTCTCTTTTTCTCCTTGTTCTACATGATTGATCATGATTTCTTTATTCACTAAAGATTCAATATCACTATCAAATACTGCAAATACGACGGTGTCATACAGATTTCGGTACTGGTTGGCGTACTGCTTTGCAATTTCCGTTTTTCCGATTCCGCCGATTCCAGAAAGAAATATCAACTGATTTTCTGACAACTTATCATATATCTTGACAATTTCTTTTTCTCTCCCGATAAAATGTGCTGTGTTGTACTGAAAAGAGTCGATGAGATACTCACCGTCTACATCGGATAACACAATCAGTTCATCCAGACAGTCTATAAGCTGCTGCATCTTGTTCCACCTTGGAATGATAGAAGCGGATAAGGTCTTTTTCAAAAAGTTTTCTAACACTTTATAGAGCTTAGGCTGGTATTTTTTATCAAAATACCGCATCTCGTCAAATGAATAACTACAAAAAATCTTACATGCATCTAAAGTTACTTTTCTGCCAAAAAGCTTATAATACATCAGCGCTCCAATCGAAAAGATATCTGTATGCGTCCCTATTTTATCTCTTTTTCCCTGGATCTGTTCAGGCGGCGAAAATCCTTCTGAAAATGCCAGTCCAAACCTGCTGGTCGTCCCTATCTCATCTATTGTTGTAACAGTGTCAAAATCAAATAACAAGAGATGCTGCTGCGTTTCAGGAAGAATCAATATATTTTCCGGCTTAATGTCAAGATGGAGATATCCTCTATCATGATATTTTTTTATCAATTGGGCAAGACTCTTTATGTGCCCAAACAATTCCAACAATGACTGATCCTGATATTTGTTGTAATCACAGCCCTCACTGTATACCATAACAATATAACAAGTATTGTTGTATTGAATGAAATCTGTAGAATTTATTGTAGAATTGGTCAACCCTAATGTATTGTTAATGCTTACATTTCTTTGATAAGCCTGAATAAAATGATTCTTCGCGGCACTAAATTTGTCCTTATTTGTTTCAAAGGGTATAAGACTCCCGCCTTCGGTTCTTTCAATCGGTATGTAATACGGATAACACTCTTTAATCCTTATATGATGTGGTATACCGATAGAGTCTGTATACGCTGCATCATAGACGATACAGCTTGCACCGCGACCAACCTCCGTGTCTATCTTAATTCTTTTCCCATCCGTTACAACAATCTCAGATCCATTTTTTAAAGCGATTCTATTATCTCTCATAACTGTCTCCTGCCTGTACAATTTCTTTTATTATATCCTTTTGTTTATAGATTTTCTATCCAAATTACAAATCTTCTAGATTTCTTAACTTCTTTTAGGTATAATAATTTATATATAATATTTAATAGTCGGAGATTTACCATGAATTATAGATTTACAATTTATAACCAGGATGCCACCTATGACTACCCCTCAATTGACGATGTTGACGATGCTATTGATTATCTGAAAAATCCAGATTCCTTTCGGTCATTTGATATTGGATTGATTGAATTATTGAAAAAGAAAGGATACACTGGGGACATCAATGATATCAAAGATTTATCGGAATATCTGGTATCCAGATTAAAAAATATAAATTCCCAGATTGAAAAAGAAACTGTTATTTCCTGGCTAAATGGGACACATCGTCCAAAGATTGAGCCCGGAAGCCGCAATAAAATCTATGAAATTTGTTTTGCACTAAATTTATCCCTCGATGAGACATCTTGGTTTTTTCGTCACGTATATTATGACAGAGCTTTTAACTGCCATACCATAGAAGAAGCCGTCTATTATTATTCCTTTTTACATAACGTGACTTATGCAGAGGCGCAAAAAATTATACAGGAAGTCAAAAATATACCGTCTGCTACGGATTCTGACGCGTCTGCAAACTACACGCAATATGTCAAAAATCTGATTCATGAATGTCAATCTGTTGCAGAACTAAAGGAATTTTTAACGCAAAACAAAGGCAATTTTAACGCCTGGAATAAAAGTGCCTTAAATGCGCTAAATAATTATGTGTCTGCACTAATTGGCTCACCAGAGAGTAAATCCATAATCGACAATTTAAAACGTACGATTGCTCAAAAACGAAACAATGGCAAAGAACTTCCATCTTTAAATTTAGCTGATTATCAAACCTTCGGACTGCTCATTCAAGAACTTATATTTGACTCAAAAAATCCTTATGAATGCACTGCCGAATCTCCTACAGAATATGTGTTTGAAGCTATTGACAATAGAAATATCCGAAAAAATACTTTTATCTTAGAGCGTATATTGGGAACTCAAAAAATCTGCCGAAACAATGAAAAAATATCAATACCATATATTGTACGAAACAATTTCCCAAGTAAGAAAACAATGTCCGATATTCTCTCAAAAGATAAAATTTTAGTTTCCAAGTCATATGATTCCATTCGCAAAATGATCGTACTGCTTGATTTTTATCAATTTTGGGTAAAAGTGAAACTAACAACGAACAATATGGAGTTTCCTAGCGATGCGTTGCCTAAAATTTATTTGGACGAAGCAAATGCACTCCTAGATCAGTGTGGATATGAAAAGTTGGATGCTGTTAATCCCTACGATTGGATTTTCTTGTGTTCTGCTCGAAGCAAAAATCCTCTTGAATATTTTAGGGCAATGATTAATGAACTGTCTGACGACGATTAATCCCTTGATTGGCGAGTTCCCACTTGTATAGAACCCGCCAATCATATACCCTTTTTTCAGTTGAATGAACTAAACAGCCTACAACAATTTCTGTTTAATGCCTGTCTATCTCGCTCCCTACCTTATTACCTCCTAACAAACCAATTATTCCCCCAATAACTGCGCACGGAATTGTACCTGCAATAGCTCCTAGTCCTCCTCCCATTGCGATTCCGATATGTGCTCCTTTAGCGGCGCCTGCCATAGCTCCGGCAATCATTCCACCTAAACTTCCAATGACTTCATTTTTCCTATTCATAACGATTCCCTCCTAATAAATTATTTTTGTGTTATTATAATTATAATATCTTTTTGTTTGTACCAATTTGTAATTGTGATTTCCATAAATGAATTCGGCGTGTTTCAAAATATATTGAAAAATAAAAAAGGAGCATACAACCGATATCCGTGTTAAAATATAATTGAT
>JAIEEY010000370.1 GCA_029067205.1 Lachnospiraceae bacterium | reverse complement strand
CCAGAGCCGACACACAGCAAAGGCGGGAAAGATGGATTGATACCGTGGGAACCAATATACAAATATCTGGATCTGGCAGATTTGGGAAACTCCATTTTCGGGCGCAAGAAGCCGCTGGCAGAAAAGACCATGAATCGGATTGCGCGGGGACTGGAGAAATTTGTTTTTAACTGCCCAGAACCATTTATCGTGCAGGTTAATCATGGCGGTGACAATTTCCGTGGTCAGAGCATTAAAGAACCATTGCCGACGGTTACGCAAAAACACGGATTTGGAGTGGTCACGCCATTGTTAATACAATACCATTCTGAAACCACTCAAAATAGCGTAAGAGGGCAGCAGGTTTCAGAGCCAGTACAGACGATTGATACAAGTAATCGCTACGGACTGGTAATGTCATATATTACTAAATTTTATAAAAGCGGTACAGGACAGTGCATGTCAGAACCAATACATACGATCACAACATCACCCGGACATTTTGGTGCGGTATCTGTGTCGACAATAGACTGGAAAGAACTGCAGGCAGTAGGAATTGACGAAGAGACCGCTCAAAAGTGTACATGGGTAAGTCAGTTCATAATGACATACTATGGGTGTGGCACAGGGCAGGATCTGAGAATGCCAATAAATACCATAATGGCAAAAGACAGGTTTGCGTTGGTTACAGTTTTTGGGAATGAGTATGTGATATTGGATATCTTCCTGCGGATGCTGACTGCGGAAGAGCTAAAGCTTGGACAGGGATTTCCCAAGGATTATATTATCGATCGTGATTACCTATGGCATACATATCCTGCCGCTGAAAGGGTAAAAAGAATTGGAAACAGTGTAGTGCCAATAATGGCACAGAAGCTTGTGGAAGCTAATTGTAGCTATTTGCGAGAGGGAGATCGCATCAAAAATATGATTATAGATGACAGTGAACCGCAGCTGAGATTTGCGTAAATAAGGATTTGGAGGTAAAGAATGAAAAAAGCGTTAACAAAGAGTAAGAAAAGATTTGGAAGGCAGATCATAGATAATAAATATTTTACCGTAGATATATCAGATAATGGTAATTTTACTATTAATATCCAAGACTGCAACAAATTTACAGTAAATATTGCTGACAGCAAAGGATTTACAATAAATATAAATGATGCACAGAGTTATCAAATTAATAAATAAGGATATAGCGAAAGAGGTAAAAGAAAATGAGATTGATTGATGCAGATTATTTTAAAGAACAGATTGCAGCGGCTACACTGAAGGAAAATGTTGAACCCAAAAAAGGGATTGCTCTTATGGAGTTAGTAGACGTGCAGCCTACCGCTTATGACGTGGATAAGGTTATTAGTCATACTGTCCAGATGATTAAGAATGATGGGGGACATTATATCCCAATGGAATGTTGTAGTATGACAAATCCTAGAACAAGCGGAGGAGTTAGCGAAATTGATGATATTGAGCTTCCCTGTGGAGCGGACTGTGGAAATGAGTGTGATAAATGTATCATCCAAAGAATCATGGATGAATATGCAGAGATTACACAACAAGCAAAATAAGAATTTAACAGGCATCTAACAAGATGCCATTCATAATCACTTATCTACACGCTCTGCAACAAATTGTGCCACAAGGCGTTGTACATTGTCTAAACAGGAACCGCATACTGTTCCTGCACCAGTTACGGATTGGATTTCTTCTAAAGTATTGGCTCCGTTATCAACGGCATCTTTAATCATACCACTGGTGACATTCATACAATTGCATACAACTTTATCAAGATCCATATATTATCACCTTCCTTTCAATGATAGTATGTGCGGAGCCAAGGAAAATATGTATAGGAAAGACAAATCATCGGTAAATGGAGAGTAGACAAGATTCAATAACTAAACTGGAATTTAGGGGGTAATTTGAATGGTTATCAGTTTTGAAGAAAAAGATAGGAAAAGGATAGAGGCAACGGGGATGAATATTATTCAAGTGAAGCTGGTATTTTATAGAGTTCGAAAGTTTTTGAAGAATATCATTGAAGCAACAACCAATTATTATAATAGTCTATCGCCAGAACAGAAAAAAGAGTTCTTAAAGCTGGCATTGAAAGATTGTGACTGAAATTTAAACAAGAAAGGGGATGAACTAAGTGGCAGCAGGAAATTGTACAGCAGCATATCATACAGATGAATATCATGGGTATGGTTGTGAAATATCTGGTGGTGCGTGTATGTTTTTATATCCATATAGCAAAAAGTGCGCAGAGGAGTATGGAGAAGGTCCAGATATAGAAGATAATGATGAATTTGATAGTTGTGATTTAATGGGGTGATGACATAATGTTTGTAATCGATGAAGATGATCAAGGAAATGTGATTATAAAAACGACTTCCAGTGTTGGAAGGACAGATCAAATAATGTTCTTGACAATAGAAGACTTATTAAATAATCAGGAATTGTTAAGAGAAATAGCAAAATGGATTAAGAAGATGCGCCAGGCACCAGAATTGCAGGTGTCGACGTTTCAAGACATTGTAGAAGAGTACATGAATTGCTTAAATATGTTACTCAATCATGTTGTGGAAAAGATTGCAGAAGCTGCGAAAAGTATAAAGCGTTTGATAGAGATTCAGGAGATCAAAAAAATACAAAGAGAAACGTATGTGCATAAAAGAAAGTATAATGGCAGGATAGAGATTCGAACGCAGCAGCAGGCAAAAAGAACTCTAAAATACAAACGATATGAATTGAGAATTTATACAAATTTGTTTCAGCGTCGATTAATGATTGCAATAGAAAACTGAATATGAAATAAAAAATAAGTGGCATTCACCGACCAAAGTATCTGCCACTTATCACTAAGGCTTAAGAAATGTGACAGATCGTCATTATACATACAAGGGTGACAAATATGTTGAGCAAATATTTCACAGTTTCGTGGAGGCAGTATAAAGAGCGACGAACTATGTGACAAGTGCCATAGGAGCAAATTCAAGCAAGAAAGAAGATAAAATGGAAAGAAGTACTGTGGGGAGGTAAAAAGGTGATAGACAAGAATTACTTGAAAAAGCATCTGCAAAAACGTGAAGAATTAAAAGCAACAATAATCAGGTATAATTTATTGCTAAGCAAGGAGGATATCTCATCTCCAACAGGCAAGTCTGGCTTCTCCTCAGGAGGCTTCTTGGAATTCAGCACAGTTGAGAATATTGTGTGTAAAAAGATTCTCACTGAAGAAAAAATTAAAAGACTTGAAAAAGCTTTGGCGGAGCAAGACACAGTTATAAATAATGTATTTGAAAAACTGGAAAAACCATATGAAACAATGGTGATGCAGATGCGTTATGCGGATGGTCTTGAATGGGATGAGATACGTGAAGGAATATTTGGGAGTAGAAAAGATTATTATGAAAAAATCGAAAAGTATACAGATAAAATATTTAGGATACATGGCTCAGCGTTGAAACACATAAAAGAATTACAAACGGAGGAGTTAGTCGAAGAATAAGAAATAGCAGTAAAACGCAGTAAATCACATTGAAACGTAGTGAATAGGTGTGGTAATGTTATAATGTGATTAAAAAAAGAGTCAGGCTACCTCATATATCAGAGGTAGTCTTTTCTTTTGCAGGATGGTGGTGTAATTCCAATAATGGCAGCAGGTACAATGAATGTTATTGTCCAAGGTCTTGATGATGTAGCAAATGAACTGCAGGATATGCATGATAGGAGTAAAAAGGTAGTACAGCGGACAATTGCAGATTTTAAATCTCGTGGTCCATCATGGATATCACAGGAAGTGGCAAAAGAATATAACATCAAAAAAGCGGATGTGAATGAGGCAAAGAAAGGAACGCGAGGCAGCAGCAGTGTCAGGATTCATGGAACGAGAATAGATGATTTGTCCATAATATACAGGGGGAGAGTGTTGACACCTGTGCATTTTAAGATGAAGCCGACAGTGCGTCCCAGTAAGGGACCCTATGTAGTGACAGCTCAGATTAAAAAAACTTCAGGCAGGAAACCCTTAGGGGAGAGAGTATTCTTAGGGACTCCAAAGAATTCCAAAGAAAATGCATCGCAGTTACCATTCCAGCGCAGGGGTGATGAGCGGTATCCGATCGATGTAATCAAGACCGTATCAGTGCCACAGATGATAACAAACGATATCGTATCGGAAAACATTCATAAACGAATCAATACTGAACTTGGAAAACGTTTGGAACATCATTTAAGCAGGCTGAGCAGGTGAAGAAGGTACTGTGAAGCCAAATTTTTTCCCTGCGGTGCTTGCGAGCCCAAAAACTGTCTAGCTACCAGGGAAAAAATTAATACCATTTCGTTACGCACTGAAGGGACAGAGAGATGGCGGAAATTGCATTTGAAGAGAATTATGTGGATGTAAAGTTCATAAAACGCGTACTTGGATTTGAATCTGTAAGGCGTGTCCAGCAGCTTACGCAGGATGGCGTGCTAAATACTTGTGAGGTAAAAGTAGGTGGAAGGAAGGTAAATCGATACGACTTATGTCCTTCTATATTATCATATATAAAACATTTGAAAACGAAACCTGTAAAAGCATTCGGCGATCAAAAGGAACAGAAAATTATCGAGAAGATGCAGGCAGAGATTGATTATAAAAGTGCTAAGGCAAGAATGGCAGAAATAGAGCTTGATGAATTATCAGGGCATATGCACGCTGCTGAGGATGTTGAAAAGATGACTGCAGATCTGTGTCTGGCTGTCCGGTCAATGCTGCTGGCACTTCCCGGACAGCTTGCAGTCGATGTGGCAGCAGTCAGTACAGCACCGGAAGCACAGGTTATTATAAAGGGTGCTGTATGTCATATCTTGGACGAATTGTCCAGATATGAATATGATCCAAAAGAATACAGGCGCAGGGTTCTGGAAAGGAAAGAATGGCAGGATGCCAACGAAGAACTCGGCGAGTGATTTGGAAGTCATCAAGCTTAACAAGACAGTAAAAAAAGCTGTCGCTTATTTCAAGCCGCCAGAGCAGCTGACAGTGACAGAGTGGGCGGACAAGTACAGATGGCTGTCAGCGGAAAACAGCGCCGAACCAGGAAGGTGGAAAACAAGCAGGACGCCATATCTGAAAGAGATCATGGATGCATTTACGGATCCTAAGATACATCATATAGCGGTTGCGGCATCATCGCAGGTCGGCAAAACTGAAATGGAACTGAATATGGTAGGGTATGCCATAGACATTGATCCGGGACCGATGATGTTTGTAGTACCAAATACGAAGCCTATAGCTGAAGACTTCTCAAAGAGAAGGATAGCCCCCATGATCAGGGACACCAGATCGCTCAGGGATAAGGTGGCAGACGTAAAGAGCAGGGAGTCGAACAATACCATCTTTAACAAGTCCTATCCGGGTGGGATGCTCACCATCACTGGGGCTAATTCTCCGTCAAATCTTGCATCTATCCCATGCAGGTATGTATTTGGAGATGAAAGGGACCGCTGGCCGAAGAGCGCTGGAACCGAAGGCGATCCATGGAGATTGGTAGAGGCACGTACCAATACCTTTTACAATTATAAGATGGTCGAGGTATCAACACCGACGATAAAGGGGGCATCCAATATTGAGGATGCCTTTAATAACGGGACACAGGAGCGCTGGAGCGTACAGTGCCCGCATTGTGGGGAATACTTCTTTATCACATTCAACAATATCCGTTTTGAAACAAAGGTAAAAAAGGTAAACGGAAAAAAGCAGTTCAAAGTATCTGACATAAACTGTGCCTGTTCACATTGTGGATGTGCATCAACAGAGCAGGTTATCAGAAAGCAGCCTAAGAAGTGGATTGCAGGGAATCCAGATGCATACGATAAGGGAGTACGTTCATTTTGGATTAATGCCTTTGCGAGTCCGTGGATGACATGGGAAAAGATTATATTAAAATTTCTGGAAGCAGGCACAGATCCAGAGAAGCTGAAAACAGTCTATAATACATTATTCGGGCAGCTGTGGGAAGACCGGAGCTGCGAGACAGATGAAGAACAGCTTCTAGCAAGAAGGGAAATGTACCATGCAGAACTGCCGGATGGCGTTCTTTGCCTTACCTGTGGAGTCGATACACAGGGGAACCGACTAGAATATGAGGTTGTAGGGTATGGATTTCATGAGGAGAACTGGGGAATTGAAAAAGGTATCATCATGGGGGATCCAGCCGAAAATGATACATGGGAGCGGTTAGACGGAGTCATAGACCGCTCTTATTCATTTGAGGATGGTAAAAAATTAAAGATTTCTTTAACTTTTGTTGATAGTGGAGGTAATCGTACACAAGAAGTATATGAGCAGTGTAATAAACGTCTGCATAAAAGAGTGTTTGCGATTAAAGGGAAAAGCGCAGACGGAATACCATATGTATCAATCGCAAAGAAAGTAAATATTTTAAAGGGCAAAGAGCGAAAAGTTGTAGTCGGAACGGCATGGCTTTATACATTAGGTGTTGACGCAGGGAAAGATCATATTATGTCGGGGTTGGATGTAAAGGAACCTGGAAGCAGGTATTCACATTTTCCGCTAAATGATAATCTTGGATATGATGAGACTTATTTTGCTGGCTTGTTGTCAGAGAAGATGACATACGTGAATGGAAAGTGGAAGTGGGAGAAGATTCCCGGACATGAGCGCAATGAGGCACTGGACTGCAGGAACTATGCGAATGCGGCATTTAAAGCATTGCGACCGAATCTTGACCGTATTTACAGGATATTGAAAGAGCTTGTTCCAGAGGGGAGACCGAAACCGAAGAAAAAATATAAGAAACAAAAACAAAGGCAGTTATTTGATGATGACTGGTAGGTGGTATTTATGAAAAGACTGACAAGGCCGCAGATAATAAGGCGGATTGAGAAAATCAATGAACGTCTGGAGTCGTATTATTCCAAGGAAAAGGAGATGCTGGGGGCGGACGGTGTACAGAGCTATACCATAGGCAGCAGGACAGTATCAAGGTATCAATACAGCAGCAACATTAAAGAACAGATTGGAAAGCTTGAGGACGAACGCGATGAACTTGAAAATCTGTTAAATGGCATTAGTCCGAGGAAAGCCATGGCGGCTGTGCCGCGTGACTGGTAGGAGGAGAATATGGTACATAATAGTTTGCATTTGTCCGGGGCAAAGGGATACGGACAGGCGGGGGCAAGTCATACCAGAAGGGTTCTGAAAGGGTTTAATCCTGCATCAGGAAGTCCGCGTGAGGATATAGACGATAATAACTATACTTTGCGACAGCGCGGATGTATGCTTACGATGTCAGCTCCGGTTGCAGCGTCTGCAGTAAAAACCAACCGTACGAACACTATTGGTCTGGGACTGAAATTAAATCCCAGACCGGACAGGGCAATCCTTGGGCTCACATCAGAGCAGGCAAAGGAGTGGGAACGGGGAGTAAAAGCCGAGTTCAGGATGTGGGCAGAACATAAGCAGCGCTGTGATATTACAGGAGTCAATGATTTTTATATGATGCAGCAGTTATGTTTCTATTCATGGCTGGCAAGCGGAGATGTGTTTGTAGTGCGTAAAGAGGGGGAAACACCGAATTGTCCATATACCTTAAAACTGCATGTGATAGAAGCTGACAGATGCAGTACGCCATCAGACGGGCTTGCGTACATGATAGGAACCACGGAAGGCAAAAATCCTGATAATAAGAACCGCATATATGATGGTGTGGAAGTAAATAAGGATGGTGGAGTTGTTGCGTACTGGTTCCGTAACACGTATCCGTACCAGATCACCTATGAAAAGACTGACTGGGTGAGGATTGAAGCTTATGGGCAGAAGACAGGGCTTCCCAATGTGATGCACATCATGAATACTGAGAGACCAGAACAATACAGGGGAGTGACATATCTGGCGCCGATCATCGAACCATTATTGCAGCTTAAAAGGTATACGGAAGCAGAGATAATGGCAGCAGTAGTGCAGGCATTTTTTTCTATTTTTATTAAAACAGATGCGCCGACGGGTGAAAATGGAATGCCATATAATGAGGTTGGGGATGGCCAGGAGGCGGATGACCAGGTCAGTTATGATCCGAATGAGTACGAGGTTGGCTCTGGAAACGTAAATGTCATGAATCCGGGAGAAAGTATCGAGATGGTCGAGACGAAGAGACCAAATAACGGATTTGAACCGTTCTTTAAGGCAATGTGCAAACAGATCGGTGCTGCATTAGAGATCCCAGCAGAGCTGCTGATCAAGGAATTTACAGCAAGTTATTCCGCATCAAGGGCAGCATTATTGGAAGCATGGAAAGCTTTTAAGATGTATCGGAATTGGTTTGCGTCATCTTTTTGCAAACCTGTATATGAAATATGGCTTTCGGAAGCGATAGCGAGGGGACGTGTAAATGCCCCGGGATTTTTCGGTGATCCACTGGTAAGGGAAGCATGGCTTGGAAGTGAATGGATAGGACCATCACAGGGGCAGTTGGATCCAGTCAAGGAAGTAAATGCAGAGATTCTTTCCATTCAAAACGGTCTGACCACCCATGAAGCAGCAGCAGCCAAGATCAACGGCTCTGACTGGGATACCAATATAGACCAGTTGGAAATGGAGTTCAGGAAAATAGATGAGCTGGAGGACAGATTGTCACAAATGACAATGATGGAGGATGACAAGGAAGATGATTCGGACAGTGATGAGGAATTATAAAAATGGATCCGTATCGATGCCGTTTAGGGTGTCGCAGAACATGAAGCCTTATAATATCATCGATAATGATGATGAAGCTGAGGTTAACATGTATGGAGAAGTAGTATCGGAGATACCAACTGACTAGTGGGGAGACAAGATAGAGGGAATGTATATTGTTCTTGTTGATTTTCTGAATGATATGGAACGTCTAAAAAGTAAGTCAAAGGTAACATTCCATATCAATTCACCGGGAGGTGAGGTATTTGCAGGAATTTCAATTTATAACCGCATGAAAGAATTTAAAGGGATTGTAAGTACTGTGGTCGACGGTCTGGCTGCAAGTGCGGCGTCGATAATAGCGCAGGGCGGCACAAAAGGCCACAGAAAGGTATGTAATGGATCATTAACAATGATTCATGGCGCATCTTCTTTTATGTTTGGTCGGTACAATGCAAATGAATTGAAAGAGAGTATAGCGCAATTGAATGCTATAGACAAATCCCTGGCTGAAGTATATGCAAATTGCACTGGTCTGGATCAAGAAAAGGTCAGGAATATGATATCAAAGACCACATGGATGTCAGCACAGGACGCTGTTGACAATGGATTTGCTGATGAGATTACAGATATGGGACAACCTGTGACGATGAGTATCAATAAAGACAGGAGCATCATGATTGTCAATGGAATACCAATGTCGGTAAAGGGATTTATGGACATACCTGACTATATACAGGTATGTGAGGAGGTAACTACCGGAAAACAGCCGGATGTTATAGAAAATATACAGACAGGAGGAGAAAAACATATGACCTTGGAGGAGTTGATGAAACAGGATCCAGAACTCGTTGACCAGATCAGAAATGCTGCTATACAGTCAGTACAGACAGATACACAGCAGGCAGTCAGTGCGGCGGTGACTGATGAACTTAACCGCCTGAAATCAATCGATGAGATTGCTGGGAAAATCGCTGATAAGGCGTTAGTGGAGAAAGCAAAGTATGGCGAGGCAAGGATGTCTGCCGCAGACCTTGCGCTGGAAGTGTTGAAATCCCAAAATGATATCGGACAAGCGTTTCTGAATAACATGAAGGAAGATATACAGAACTCTGGTACAAAAGGTATTGCACCAGTGCCGAACAGCAATCTTACAGCAGAGGAGCAGGCTAGGAAAGATATAATGGATGGCGCTGCCTTGATAGCTGGGATTGCATCAGAAGTCAAGTAGAGGGGGAGAACATAATGACTGGAAGAGAAGTAATTGGGAGTTATGTACCGGAGATGCTTGTTGCAGATGCAGATTTTCCAATGAGTGTGGTCTCTGTAACTATATCTGCCACAGCAGATGGCGAAATACATCTTAGAAGAGGATCTGTGCTGGCAGAAGATGACACTGATGGAAAGTGCAGTCTTTTGAGCGGCGCGAAAGGGAAAACAGCATCATATATTCTTGCAGAACCTGCAGTGACATCAGTCACGGAGGATGTGGTTGGCGTGGCATATGAGACAGGTAAATTTATTACGCAGAGCCTTATTGTTGCCGATGGATATCAGTTATCAGTCAAAGACCGTAAGGATCTGCGTGATGCGGGAATATTGATGGAAGGCGCATTGATGTAAAGGAGGATAAATAAAATATGGCAATTGATATTTACCAGACACAGACCATGATTGCGGCAATGCAGCTCATGCCGGCGCGTCCGACTTTTTTGCGTGACAGATATTTTGAAACGTCAGATGGGGACATGTTTGTCACAGAAGACGTGCTGGTTGAGTACAAGGATGAGAAATCAAGAAAAATGGCACCATTTGTGATGCCTAAAAAGGGAGGAATCGCAGTTCCGAGGGACGGGTATAGGACAGAACGGCTTACGCCGCCTTATATTGCACCTGAACGGTCTCTCACGGTGGATGATCTGAAAAAGAAGCAGTTTGGCGAGACTCTATTTTCACAGCAGTCACCCGCAGCAAGGGAAGGTCAAATCCTGAAAAACGACCTGACAGACCTGAATGGAATGATTGATACAAGCGAGGAATGTATGTCAGCACAGACGCTCTTTGACAATGGGTATTCTTTCCGACAATATGCGGATAAATATGGATCGAGCGAGTATGAGGAATATGAGATCCATTTTTATGATGGCGAGCAGAACACGGCAGTGTATGTACCGGCAGCACCATGGAACAGAAAAAACGATGTAATCATCAGTGATCTGTATATTATAGCGAAAATGTTAAAGAACCGTGGATTAAGAGCGTCAGATGTGATTTTTGGGGATGATGTTGCAGATGTACTTATCAATAACGAGTATATCCAGAAACTACTTGATAACAGACGTTTGAACCTTGCAGATATCAATCCGCAGCAGCTTCCTGACGGAGCCACTTCATACGGAAAAATCAATTGTATGGGTATTATGCTGGAACTGATCTGTTATTCTGAGGAATACGTGGATATTGATGATGGTAAAACAAAACCTTTTGTTCCATCAGGTAAAATTACTGTGACAGCGCCCAATATGGGAAGGTGTATGTATGGAGCAATTACCCAGATGGAGGAGTCAGACAAACAGTATCATACATACGTAAACAAACGGGTGCCACATATTACATACAACACGCATGACAGTGTGAGGACTCTGGCACAGAAGGCAAGGCCGATGATGGTACCGAAATATAAAGATTCAGCAATCAGTGCAACAGTACTTTACTAAGAGATATCGTTGCAGAAAGGAATAGATGTATGTTAATAAGAATTTTAGCAGGTGCGTATGGGCACAGGCCAGATCCAGAAAAAAGTTATATTGAAAAAAAAGACAGAGATAGTGAGCCATTTGAAGTAAGCGATAAAGAAGCTGAGAGGCTGATCAGGTTTGGTATTGCTGAAAAAGCAGCTGTCAATATTGAAAAGGAATTAGACAAAGATCCTAATTCTGTAAACACAGACAGTCATAGTGATGAACTAGAACAGCTGCCTATCCAGAAATTGAGAAAGATGGCAAAGGATTTAGGACTTCTTGCTGATGGAAGTAAGGCTGTACTGGCTGAAAAAATCAGGAACGCATCTTCCAAAAACGGGAATACGGATGATGGGCAGGATACGGATGATGTACAGGATAGAGGAAATACTGATGATGAGCCTGGACATGAAGCGCCGCCCATTCTACAGGCAGCAGAACCGGAGGTGTGATGATGTCTGCTTTTAAGGATATGGTCAGCCGGGATAGGGATATATTTTTCAATTCAGATGAACTTGGAGAAGAACACGATATAAATGGAAAGCCTGTTGTATGTATCATAGATGACCAGACAAACCGCGATAGAAAGAGCGGAACAGAATTTGCAATAGCCCAGTCGACAGTTTTTTTCTATGCACGTAGTGAGGATCTGCCGCCGCGTAGGGAACCCGGAGAGGAGCTTCGTTTTGACGGGGTGCCATATACAGTGGAAACGTGGGATGAGGATATGGGTGTATCGTCCATAGCATTATTTATCTGTATCAATGTATAGGGAGGAAGGTATGTCGATAACAGATTCTATGATAAAAATAGCTGACTGGCTGAATGAAACGGTAAGTCCTAATTATAAATTTAAAGTTCCGCCTGATGAGAAACTGTCAGATGCAACAGGAAAACGGATACTTGCACCTATGGATGATGGATACCAGTATAAAGAAGTAAATCCATATGCTTTTGCGATGTTTCTTCCTACAAAAGATAAAATACCACCACCCAAACGTCCAAACATGCCATCAATGTGCGTGCAGTTTGTGAGCGGTTCGGATGACCTTGTCAAAGAACGCAGGGATATGAACATCAATATCGCATGTTCGTGCTGGAATCCGGGTATTCACATCCAGGATATCTATTATCCAAAAGATAAGTGGCCGGATAAACCTCCACATTTTGAACCAGCATATACAGGGTGGATGGACGTATGGAACCTGGTAGATGGTATCCTAGAAAGACTGGAAGCCGTTAACAATATTGGTCATATTCAGATTGCACAGGATACACCAGTTACATTTGGCTGTTACAAGGAGCAGGATAACATACCGGATTTCTATCCGTTCTGGTTTGCGTGGGTGCAGTTTAAGATCCGGTCGAACTTTATAAGGAACAATGAAAAAGAAAAATATTTATAGGAGGTATGAGCGATCATGGCTAATGAATATTTGTATGGCGCCTATGGTAGACTGGGGCAGACTATCGCACGTAATGCCATACAAGCAGGAACGGTGCCTGTTTATGTGGGAACGGCGCCAGTAAACCTTATCAGGGTATACAAAAAGTTTGGAATCATCAATACTCCAGTAAAGTTGTCGAATCTGCCCAATGCACAGCAGACGGTGGGATATTCTGAAAAATGGGATAAGTTTACGCTTTGCGAAGCAGTATCAGCCCATTTTGACAATACACTGGGCAATATAGGACCTGTATATGTTATCAATGTGCTGGATCCTGATATTAACAGGAAAGCACAGGGAAATGCAGTCAATGTCAGTCTGGTGTTTTCGAACGGACAGGCTACAATAAAGAGTGACATGATCATACTTGATACATTGGCTTTGGAGGGACTTGCAGAAGATACAGATTATTCAGTTGATTATAATTTTACCAATGGTACAGTGATTTTAAGATCGATCGGTACAGAGAAGATCAGTGGTACAGTTGCTGCAAGTTATCTGGAAGTTGATCTTGATGGGATCGATGTTGACACAATCATAGGAGGTGTGACAGCTGACGGAGAGTATTCAGGGCTTGGAGCATTGCAATTGCTGTATCAGGAGCAGTATCAGGTGTGTGATCTGTTAATGGCACCCGGATGGAGCCATATACCAAAAGTGTATAATGCCATGCTTAAGGCAGCAGAGCAGATCAATGGACACTGGGATGCATTTGTCCTTGCCGATATCCCATTAAAAACAGACGAAGACGGCGGGGCAGTATCCATAGAAACCATTTCCGCGGCGAAAGAGTGGAAAAAACAGAATGGGTACACCAGTGAAAGGAGCAAGGTGTTCTGGCCAAAGGGCAGGGACAACAGCGGAAAAGTTTATCATTTGTCCACGTTGGCAGCAGTGGAGTTTATGCGTATTGATTATACCCACGCATCGGTACCGTTTGAGACGTGCGGAAATAAGCAGATACCGATTACCAGACAGTATTTTGGAGAGGCATCAAAAAACAGGGGATTTGACCAGATTACGAGCAAGGAGCTTACTTCGGACGGTATAAGTACGTGTGTATTCTGGGGTGGGAACTGGGTGCTCTGGGGAGACCATACAGCAGCATATACTTATGGGGCGGATGTGGATCCGAGAGCTATATTTGATGTATCTATGCGTATGCTGTTTTATATAACAAATAGTTTTCAGCGGGAGTGGGGAACGACGATAGATGAACCATTTACAAAGCAGCTCAGGGACAGGATCATAAACAGGGAGCAGGAAAAGCTTGATGCACTTGTAGCCCAGGGAGCATTGATTGGCAATCCTTCTGTATTGTTTTTGGAATCCAATAATAGTACAGAAGATATGATGAATGGAGATTTTAGATGGGATATCCCAGTTACGCCTACACCGCCCCTCAAAAGTGCGACAGTGTACGTTGCCTATACTGACGCAGGCTTTTCAGCATATTTCAATGAGGAGGGATAAAGATGCCAGTAGTTACAGATCTCAGAGGACCCGTAAACGGTACGACGGTATATATCAATGGAAATCTGGTTGCCAGAAATACGACGATCACACTGCCTGAGATTACACATGTGACAGCTACAGTAAAAGCAGCATTGGGGGAACATGAAGTGCCGTTGTTTGGACTTGTGGAAGCTATGGAGGCGACGATTCAGAAAATTGGAGTGGATTCAGGGCTTGCAAAAGCGTTGACTATGGAGGCAAAAACATATGAATTTCGGTGGGCACAGCAGGTGACACCAATTAATGGTGCGGATACAGTTGAAGGGTGTAAGGCATTCATACGTGGAATTCCCAAAGTTGCAGCACCATCAATAGAACTAAATCCGGGCGATTCCGTCGAAGTGGATATCCCACTGTCAGTGACCAGGTATCAGCTGTTTGTAAGCGGGAATGAGATATTGATGGTAGATAAACTTTCGGGAATTTTCAAAATCAATGGTGTGGATTACGCAAGCAGTCTGAACAGTCTGTTATAAGATTATATGGTTTAGCAATCAAGGACATCTGGTATGTCCTTATTTTTATGGAGGATTTGCAATATGAGACAGAAAATAGAGCTTAGACAGCCCCTTATGATCAATGGGAAAAATTATAAAGAATTGGAATATGACTTTGATGAGCTAACCTGTGAGGATTACACGACAGCAGCAACCTATGCGGATTCTAAGGCGTTGCGGGCTTCGCAGAGTGGAAAACCCAATGCTTCAATAATGGAGCAGAATGTAAGTTTTCACATGTATCTTGGCATGACTGCAGTTGTGGCAGTAAACAGGGAACTGATTGACATTGCTGACATGGAAAGGCTCAAGGGGTATGACCTGGTAGAAATTACGCAGATTGGAAGAAATTTTATTACGGGGAGATCGGCGGAACCCTCAGAGCAAAACAACTTAGAAAAGCAATCCGAAGTTACTCCCGAATCTACCATACCGGAATCAAAGAAATAGAAAAAATGGGACTGATCGGCTTTTTGAAAGAGTTTGCGGAAGCAGTGGAGGATATAAAAGATGAAAACGAAAGACAAAAAAGGAATATCGAAGCTGCAAGACTGCAAAGCAAAAGAAGGAGGCACCATTAAGCAATGGCAAGAAACAGGACGCTTGAAGCAATAGTAAGTATTGCGGGACAGCTGGATCCGTCGCTTGCCCAGTCTATCAGTAACGCGCAGAAGCAGTTTAGTGGGTTAAAGGTTGGGATAGCAGCGATTTCTACTGTAACAGTTGCAGCTACTGCAGCACTTGTCAAATTTGGAGCAGATGCAGTGTCAAACGCGGCTGCATTTGAGACACAAATGGCAAATGTTGCAACACTGTTAGATGGAAAAGAAAAACAGGTATCAGCAAGAATCAGCGAGCTGGGTGATGATGTATTGGCAGTGTCAAACGCCACAGGAGTTGTTACCGATGAATTGACAGATGGTCTTTATCAGATCATATCCGCTGTTGGTGATAGTGAGGACGCAGTCAGCCAGATGGAACTAGCCGCGAAAGCCGCCGCCGCCGGGGGAGCAGAGACCACAGATGCAATCAATCTGCTGACAGCAGTGACGAAAGGATATGGCGATACGTCTGGCGAGGCTTTTCAAAAAGCGTCTGATTTGTCATTTATGACAGTTAAATTAGGCCAGACATCTTTCCCGGAGCTTGCCAGTTCCATAGGAAAAGTAGTTCCGTTAGCATCTGCTTTAGGTGTGGAGCAGGAGGAGTTATACGGGGCATTTGCAACACTTACGGGTGTAACAGGCAGTACTGCAGAGGTATCAACGCAGATGAAGGCTGTCATGTCAGGACTCATGAGTCCTACTGATGGAATGACCAAGGCATTAAAATCACTGGGGTATGAGAATGCAAATGTGGCGTTGGAATCTTTGGGACTGCAGGGTACGCTGGAGGCATTAGGCAGTACTGTCAACGGAGATACACAGGCACTTGCGAAAATGTTTTCGTCGGTAGAAGCGCAGACAGCTATACTTGCGTTGTCAGGCGCACAGGCTGATAATTTTGTAGAAAAGACAGTCGCAATGTATGAGGAGGCATCAGGTGCGACAGAGACGGCATTTGCAAAGCAGACGGATACTCTGGAATATACGATACAAACAATTAAAAATCTGGGTAAGAATTTTATGACGAGTATCGGACGGACTATATTGCCTGTTGTAAAAGATATAGCCCAGAAACTACTTCCTGTTGTACAGGATGGATTGGAACATATACAGCCTATAATTGAAAATTTATACTCTGCTTTATCACCGGTTATTAGTATAGTCGGTGATTTTATTTTGGGATTAATGCCAAGTTTCGAGGGAAAACTCAACATGATGTGTGGGTTGTGGGAAAGGATGCAGCCGGCACTGGGAGAGATAGCAGAACAGTACATGCCGATATTCCAGACTGTTCTGGGTAAAGTTGGCGAATTGTTTGAGACAATAGCGCCAGTGGTAGGACAATTTGTTGAATCGCTCTTACCTGTACTGGCAGAGCTTCTGGTCACGCTGGCTCCGATTATAGGAACGATCGTAGATGCATTAAGTCCTGCGTTTGACATGGTGGGAAGTCTTGTTTCTTCCCTGTTGCCGGCATTAGCAGAACTTATAGGCTTTGTTGCTTTAATGTTTCAATATGCGGCTCCATACATATCAGGGGCAGTGTCTCGCATATTGGAAACAGTAGTTTCCATAGTGGGAAATATTATAGGGGTGTTTACAGGATTGTGTGATTTTATCACCAATATTTTTACTGGGAACTGGGAAGCTGCATGGAATGGAATAGTATCAGCATTCTCTAATATTATCCAGGGTATTGGTAAAATTGCCCTGCATACTATCAGTCCAGTAGTTGACATTATTAATTCTGTTATAGCAGGTATCAATGGAATCACCATTCCTGACTGGGTGCCCGGGATTGGAGGGCAGTCCCTTAATATTCCCACGATTCAACTCCCACAGCTGGCAGTAGGAGGATTTACGGATGGTGTATCAATAGCAGGAGAATCAGGGATAGAAGCAGTAATATCCTTTGACCCGGCATATCGAAACGAAAATCTAAGTTATTGGGCGAAAGCGGGACATATGCTTGGTGTAGATGATTCCCTATTGAATACATTTGAAGCGGGGAGTTCTGGTCAGGGGAACATAACAATTAATTTGACATATGCCCCACAAGTAACAATCAATAGTACAGAAACACTTGAATTTGACCTGATGGAAAAACTCAGGGAGGAAGAGGAAAATCTGGTTGATCTGCTGGAGGAAGTACTTGGCAGGAGAGGTGGCGAGCAGTATGGGGCAAGTTTTGGTTAAGGATTATCAAGAATATGTTACAAAACAAGGCGATACATATGATGCACTAGCACTTGATGCCTATGATGATGAAAGGATGGCTTCACATATCATACAGGCTAATTTACAGTATATGGATACTTTGATTTTTGATGCGGGAATAAAGCTAAGGTTGCCAGTGCTGGACAATATAGAGCGTCCGGCAACGCTGCCACCGTGGAGGAGATAGCAATGCAGTTATTTTTTGAAGGAACTGATATATACCAAAATGTATCCGTTAACACATGTATATATGACTCTTATGGAGAGCAGCGATCAGATACCCTGCGAATTGTTTTCAATGATGGGAATGCTTTGTGGGACAGTTGGAAACCGCTGAAAGGCAACACAATATCCATAATACTGGGCGCATGTGATACTGGCGAGATGTATATTACGAGCGTCAGCCCGGAAAATGGGAAAATGTGTATCCGGGCAAGTTCTGTACCACAGGATCATAATGACAAGGGTAACAAATCGTGGCAGAATGTACATTTCAAACAGCTCTGTGAAGAGATAGCGGGCAGGCATTTTCTTTTCTCTGAGTTTTATGGGGTTGAGGATCAGGTGTATGAGTATGTGAACCAGCAGAACAAAGAGGATTTTGTGTTTCTGTCAGAACGATGCATATTAGAGGGGTGTTCTTTCCTTGTGTATAACAAAAAAATGATTGTATATAATGAACGTAATATTGAGTCATCTGGTTCGAATGTAACTTTAAAGATTCAAAATGATAAACATTTTGAATATAAGGATGAGTCGAATGATATATATAGTTCATGTGTTTTGAAAAATGGTAAACTGGCTGGTAAATATAGAGTAACTGGTATCCCTGAGAAAGTGCTGACAAAAGTGATCAATGTAAATATGTCCAGTCAGGCTGAGGCAGACAGATATGCGCAAAATATGCTACGTTATGTGAATAAGAAGATGTCATCAGGCGTGATTGAGTTTGATCGCTTTTTGGGCGCCTATGCAGCTGGAAGCGTAGTAAATCTGGAGACAGCGGGTGTAAGCAGCTGGAACGTACCTGTTTTTTTGACACATGTGCGACATGATATGGTAAGGGCTAGGACAAAGATATTTTTTCGCAAAATATTGGAGGGATATTAATGGGTGTTGTACAAAAGGGTATTATTCTTACACTGGAAGGTGAAACAGACATAAATGGGAATCCTACAAAAGCAAAAGTACAATCAACATCTGCAGAAGGAACATCGACATTACCAATTACTATTCCATGGTATCTTAGGGGAGAAATGGGAAGGCTTGAAAAAGGTACAGAGATAGCTTTTGTGATATTCGAGGATTTGACAGGGATAATCGTTTCACGCATAGATGGAAACTGGGATGGAATGATAGAGGATAATATTACAATAAAGAAAAATCTGGTTGTGGATGCAGATATAAAGCTTGGAGAAAAGATTATATGATGCGGGGTGATCAGTTGTGGCTATGGCGTATTGGAATGGTATGATATGGGAATGCAGTCCGAGTGTTATCACTTATCTGGAATCGTTATCAACATCATATTCTATGAAAACCGATACAAATGCAGACAAGGAGGGTAACGCGCCTACAAAGCAGGTAGCATTGTCAGATGAGGAGATATCATTGTCGACAACATATCGTGTGGAAACGGGCACAAGCAATATCAAAGAAATAATCGGTCAGTGGAAGTCAATGATTGGACTGGCAGCGCCATTAATTATAGGAAGTGAGGTATTTGGTCCGGATAATGTACAGTTACAGAGTGTGTCTGTAGGGAGTGTGTCGATGCGCCCTGATGGAACGTTTACAGCAGCAGTGTTATCGTTCAAATTTAAGGAATTCAGGGAAGAGATTATAGAAATTGACAGTGGTCAGGGAGCAGGAACTGGTAGTACAGGTAATGTGATATCTAGTGCGGTATCTGTCCGGGCGAACAAAACTGAGCGGGCTGCAAGGAAAAGGCCAATACAATATTTAAATACGAATGCCAACACTGCGTTTAAGGCACTACGGCCAAATCTAAAAGGATCAGACAATATTTAATGCAAACAAATTAAAGGAATCAAATAGGCAGGAGGTGTTGTAATATGCAGGCAAGTGGGAACGGACTGCCAATGCAATGTGTGGCGAATTTGGTACGTATAGTAAGAGGGGAATGTACATATGACAGAATTAAAGGTATAGACCCATCATTAATCGATCAGCCAGAGCCAATGGCTGGACCGCTGCTTATAGCAGATGCAAGATGGCTTATAAAGACCTACGAACCAAGAGTTGATGTGAACAAGATAAACTTGACAGATTTGTTTGCACGGGAAGGACATTTTAGGTTTGGCATTGATTCACTTGTGAAGGGATAGGGCAATATGGCGGAATTATCGTTTATAGAAACAGATTCAGAGAAACTTTATAATATGGTCATAACTACACTTGAAAAATCGGTAGGTGAACCATTATATCCAGGAGATGAAAGGAGGATATTTGGGGATGCTTTGGTTGCTTTAGTGTTGGGGATTTACAGTAGAGTAAATGATGCCTGCAAACAGAAAATGTTAAGGTATGCACGGGGTAAAGTATTAGACGCGCTGGGGGAAAGATATGCGTGTTATCGTATTCCAGCAATATCTGCAAAAACAGTACTTCGTTTTTCGCTTGACTCTGCAGTGACCACTAATATTATTATCCCGGAAGGGACAAGGGCTACTCCTGACAATGAAGTATACTTTAAAACGATAGAAACAGTAGTATTGCAGGCAGGAGCTTTGTATGTGGATGCGCCAGCAGAATGTACCTTGACAGGAGAGAAATATAATGGGTATCTGACTGGAAGCATAAACAGGCTTGTAGATTTAATCCCGTTTATCGACTCTGTCAAGAATATGAAGGTGACATACGATGGAAATGACGGAGAACCTTATCCAGAAGAGGATGGCGGAACTGGTGATGGGCATTATCGTGAGAGAATAAGACTGGCACCTACGTCATTATCAGTAGCTGGTCCAAGAGATGCATATGAGTATCATGCAAAGTCTGCGGATGCATCCATTGCAGATGTAGCCATTATATCAGATGTCCAGAGGATTAGTAAAACGTTGAATGTACTGGGAGGGTATGCATATCTTGGGGGAAGGGGATATGATGCGGAATCGGTAGCTATTGATGGTGCAGAGCATGGAACAGATTACCATATTACATATGAGGATGAGATATTGAAAATTAAAATTTCACCAGACGGGGTGCTGTGTAAGGAAGAGCAGGTTGATGTGTCCGTGAAACGTGATATGGCGGGAATTGTATTGATTGTGCCTATACTATATGGTGGAAAAATACCAGGGGATGATATTATTCGGAAAGTATATGATGCCTGCAATGCGGAGGATGTGCGCCCCATGACTGATCTGGTTATTGTTCAGCCACCTACAGCGGTACAGTATGATATCAATATAAAATATTATACAACTGCGGATGAAGAATCCGAATGTATAAAAACGATTGAAGGAAAAAACGGGGCTATTGACCAGTATAAAGAATGGCAGGGAACAAAAATGGGAAGGGCTATCAATCCGGATAAACTTCGTTCTTTCTGTCTGTCCCCAAAAGATGGAACTGGGTGCACAAGAGTCGAAGTAATCTCACCCACATACAAGGAGCTTGTCAATACCCAAATAGCTTCATTCAATTCACTGACAGTGGCACATGCAATAGAGAGGAATTGTTAACATGGATCTGGAAAACATGAATTTCATCAGGATGCTGCCATCATTTATGCAGACAGATGATGCAGACATCGGATTAGCAAGTGCAGTTGACAGGATATCAGAAGAAATTTATTCAAAAATAATCTTATTCACAACATGGGATAAAATAGATTACTTAAGATCTGATGAACTGGATATGCTGGCTGAAGAGTTGCATATAAGTTGGTACGATAAGACAGCAGCCATAGATGTAAGACGAAATATCATTAAGGAATCAGATCTTGTGCATGCAAAACTTGGGACGAACTGGGCTGCAAAACAGGTTATCAGCAGGTATTTTGGAGAAGGTGAGATTGTAGAGTGGTATACATATGGTGGGGAGCCCGGGCATTTTAAAGTTCAGACCTTAAACCAAAACATACTGAAAGAAAAATATGAACAATTTATCTCTGTACTGGACAAGGTAAAAAGAAAAAGTGCACAGATAGATGCTATCGAGCTTATAATGAATGGTCTCTTGGAGGTAGGGACATATCTGGCAGCCACGGATAGTGAACTGATGACCACATATGTGAGGAGGTGAGGGAGTGGCTTTTCAGGATTATTTGACTGTGGAAGGTGAAAGGATGCTTGCAAAAGCATCAGCTGGTTACAAGATCCGATTTACCAGATTGATAATGGGATCAGGCGAGATTGCAAATGGTATTTCTGAAAAAGATGTGAAAGAAGTAATAGCTCCTGAGCATACAGTAGATATCGGTGGGGTATTCCTGAATGGCAATGATTCCGTGTTGGTTGCAGCAGTGTTTACGAATGCAGAAATCTCTGAAGGATTTTATTTCAGGGAGAAAGCCATTTACATTTCAGATGGAACGGAGGAAGTTCTGGCTATTTATGGTAATGCACGTGAGCAGGCTGAGTATATCGATACTGCTTCATTTACCGTGATTGAGAAAAGAATACGATCCATTATAAAACTTACGCAGTCAGAAATTGCCAATATTGTATTATCAAGTGCCATTTGTGCAGTAGCTCCAATTACTGTAAATGTTCCACTGGATGAATATATCAGCACTGCGAAAGCAGATATTATCGAAGTAGGACAAGTGCTGATAGCCGACAGAGAGGTATACACCTATATCGGGGATGATCCACATGATAAGAAATGTTATTACAGTGGAGGCGGGCAAAATGATATATTGATTGATCTGGATGATATTGAGAACGTTTTTAACGAAGTTTTCTGCTTCCGGCAAGTCCTATATTACAATATAATCGAAACTGTTTTCCGACAGGTTTACACCCATGAGCCGGAATGTATAGTACAGGATACTGGATTTACGTGGGAAGATTATGGTACTGAGATAACAGTGGAGGAGATCAGGGAGATAATCTGTGATGGATGGGATGGTGAGGATCCGGTATATTATGATGACTGTGAAGCAGCAATCATGGAAGAATATTATATTGTTTTTGGGGATTTTCAGGACAGTGAGTCTATGTCAATGGCAGAAATACTGGAAGCCATAAGTACACAGTGGGACGGATAATCGTCTACGGATCCAACAGCATTGAGTGCCATAGAGATATCTGAATTTATAAATGCACCATGGGACGGACAGTCATCTACGAGTAGAAAATTTTGCTTCAAAAAAAGATTTAACGGATACAGTTGCACAAGCAATCTCAGGCGTATATAAATTTAAGGGCAGCGTGAACTTTGCGGAACTGCCTTTTGAGAGCATGAAGGCAGGGGATCATACAACATCAAGGATGAATTTGAGACTACGGATATATTTGTTGACTGTGCAGGAAAGAATTATCCTGCGGGAACCAATGTTGCTTATATGGGTGAGGGTTGGGACTGTCTTGCAGGAATCTATGATTTTTCAGATTTCTTATTGAAAGATGATCTTGTAAACATAACAGCGGAAGAAATTGACGCGATCTGCGTAATGCCAATAACGGAGTAATATATACAATCAGGCAAAATAATATTGGGGTGGTCGCTGGAAGCAGTCCGGCTGACAGAAAGGAGATTGAAAGCTTTATGAGTGAAGAAAAGCTTAATAAAGAGGGTTTGAAAAAAGTATGGCTGAAATTTTGGACACTGATTAAGGTACTTGTGGGTGATGTTGATGTGGAAGGAAAAGGGAACCTTCAGGCACAAATTGATGATTTGACCAAGATGATAGTAAAACAGTCTGGTAATATTGAGGAGTTTGACAGCAAAACTTCATATCAGATTGGAAGATATTGTTTATATAAGGGTATTATGTATAAATGTGTGCAGAATACAGAAGGAGAATGGAATCCTGAGTCCTGGAAACAGACAACTACTTTGGAAGAAATAAATGCAATGCAAAAGCAACTGGATAAAGTTCTGGGCAATAATTCTGATGGAGACGGCCTGGGATTTGCTGAGGGAATAAAGTCAAATAATATTATTGATGCGCTGAACGAGGTTTTTACGCTTGGCAGTGATAATAAACAAAAATTAGTGGATAATTTCACTGCCATGGGAATGCACGCATCCACAGATGATTCATGGGGGACATTGATAAATAAGATATTGGATATGACAGACACGTCCAAGGACACAGTCACGGTAGATGTATTGTTGGCAGGATACACGGCACATGATGCGACAGGTGAACTGGTAAATGGAGGGATGGATGAATATGCTGCAGTTACAGTAGACGCAACTAATGTAACACAAGATAGTGACTATACATATTTTGAGATGCCTGCTGGACACTACGATGAGAATAGCAAGGTTAGGTCGCAAAATAGCAATTTAAAAAGCAATTTCTTTATCGAATTAACACCAGCATATCCACAGAATATATACTGGGATATTAGCTTAAAACAAAATAACAACTCATTGTTTCACGAAAGACTTTTAATGAATAAAACATACGAGTATGATTATTTCAATCTTCCAATATATGTTAGTACTAGTTGGAAGTTAACCATAGTAACCAAAAAAGAACTATTGAATTTTGATACAAACGAAATAATTCCACCCGGAACAACATTAGAATCTAGCATCACTAGTCCAACAACAATACGATTAACCACTAAACCCTGATTTACATTGTAACTAACTGCGCCCAGCACACTGCCCTTGATGGTAAATATGCAGGACCACCAGTTCTATAGGAAATCGTATCGCCTGATTGCACATCGAGCAAATAGATTCTTGCTACGGCAGAATCATGCGTTTGACCTGACAGAATTACTGCTGGGGACTGCTTTTCCTCGTTTTTGGATATAGCACAGTTGTTATCCCACCCATCATTTATTGCTGCCAGACCAACTATCAGTAAACCTTTATTGTCTACTACAAAGCTACCGTCTATAGTGCATGTACCATCAACCTGTCTATCATAAATATTTTTAGTTTTTATCGGCAAATTGCTATTTATCTGACCATGTAACTTATTAACCGCCCCATAAAGGGGCATTAGAAAGGAGATTTTTTATATGTACCATGTAATTGTAGTTTTAGATGAAAAGAGAAATAAAAGCTATTATTACTCATACGTCGATAAGGATGGCAACATTGAGTGTGAAGAACTTCCGCCGTATCAGGATATAAACAAGGCACGGGCTTGCTATTGGGACGGCAAAAAGTGGAACTATGATGCAGACAAGCATGAGGAAATTGTTGCAGTACAGGAAGCAGAAAAAGCGGCAGCCGAACAGGCAGCACAGGAAGCCGAAGCAGTGCCAACATTAAGAGAGATCGGAATTGCACTTATGGAAATTGCAGAGAATGTAAACACAAATATGGGTGCAATAACAGAATTAGCAGCTATAGTTTCCAAAATGATATCAGAGAAAGGAGGCGAATCATAATGGCAGTGATCTATTTTAAGCGCATTAAAGCGGATCTTATGACCATCGAACAGGTTCCGCCACTGTGGCGTGCACAGGTACAAACTCTGCTGGACGCTGAATAAACATACAACTTAATAACAATTCAGGGAACGGATCTTTCATTACATTATGGAAGATCCGTTTATTTTATCGCAAGGAGGACGCTATGAAAAATTATTTTTATGCTGTAAAGATGCTGGACGTAGAAGGGCTGAGTTTATCAGCAGCTTTTACATTTATAGCAGCGGCGTTAGGGAGAATACCAGTTATTTTAATCCTGTTTATAGCAGCAGTTATAATTGACTATGTGACAGGCTGGATCAAGGCAAAATATTTTTTGAAGGACTGGAACTCGAAAACAGGTCTGCAGGGTATTATTAAGAAACTTTTGTATTTTGTGATGATTGGAACTGCATTTTTAATTGGATGGGGCATAAAGGAGATGGGAGCGGGAGCGGGCGTCAATTTAGATTTTGCCATGCTGATTGGTTGGTATGTTACTGCAGTCATGCTTATAAATGAGTTTACAAGCATTTTGGAAAACCTTTATGTGATTATGCCGGAAAAAGTGCCTGTCTGGTTGATAAAAACACTAAAAATTGCAGATGAAAAGATTGAGGGCAAGATCAATGATCTGGTTTGTAAAAATCAAAATTGTGAAAAATGCGAGTTAAAAGAGCGGTGCAACTTAAAAAAGGAGGTATAAAAATTATGAATGAAGATACAAAGCTGGAAGTGATCAAGGCACTTGCATATGGAGAGGACATTGAGGTAATTGCAAATATGGCGGAAGTGGACGGAGCAGAGATTGAGAAGATCAGGGAAGAATGTGCTGACGAGATCGCCAGACGGCGGGAAGAGATAACGGAGGGAACGTGTAATGGCAATTAAAGAAGTAATGCAACTCATACTGCAGGGAAGACCTGCAGTAACAGGATGCGACATATCCTATTATCAGGGGGATGCTGATTTTGTAACAATGAAAAAAGCTGGGATTAAAGCTGTGATTATCCGGGCAGGATATGGGACAACGATAGACAAGCGTTTTATAAGCTACATAAATGCATCAATAAAAGCGGGGCTTGCGATTGGTATATACTGGTTTATTTATGCATCGAATATGACGAGTCTTATCAATAACGCCAAAAAATGTGTGGAAGTTATTGAGCCTTACAGGCAGTATATTACACTTGGCGTGTGGGCAGACTGGGAATATGATTCGGACAAGCGGGCGGGGGCACTATCCGTATCAACAAGGTCAAATCTTGTTGATACGTTTAACTGCTGGATTGAGGAGGCTGGGTATGAGGCGGGCATTTATTCCAACCAGGATTACATACAGTCTGGAAAGTTCCAGCCGTGGCTTGTAGCAAAGTATCCATTATGGTTTGCCAAATATAACACTGACATCAGCAGCTACGCTTACAAAGGTAAAAATGGAAGGCCTTACATGTGGCAACACAGCTCATCGGGGGATGGGAAGGCATGTGGCGTAAGCTCCAAAAACCTAGATCTTAACAGGGTGTATGTAGACATTATCTCAGATGCAGTGGTTCCGCCTGTAGACATTGTGACGCAAAATCCTAACGTGATAACTGCTTCTGATAACCCCTACCTAGAGCCAACGCGGACAATATACTACGCTGCTGGAAAAACACTAATGCATGGCGATGATGTCAAGTGGGTACAGTGGCACCTGTGGAGATTTGGACTGCTTTTGGACAAGGACGGAATCCCCGATGCAGGGCAGATAGACGGTAAATGGGGATCTGCATCAGACAAGGCACTCAACATAGCGCAGGGCAGGTTAAAGCTGCAGCAGGACGGAAAATGTGGTCCACTAACAAGACAGGCATTCGAACAGGTGTGATCATAAATATACATTAGTCATTTAAACGCGGAGCTGGAGAGGATAAAAGAAAAAGGGCTGTGATCAGCAGTCCTTTTTCTTTCGGCAATGCTTAATCCTTTTAGCATTTTCCGAGATATTTACATTATAATATGGTCTCACAGCAGGGATGTATGCCTGCACTGTTTTTACATTATATCCAGTCTGCTCCGCTATTTCTTCTATGGTCTTTCCTTGATCGTGCATTTTAATGATTAGACTATGGGTATCATTTATAATAATGCCACTGGAGGATAAAATTTTTACAACTCTATTCCAACTGCATCCAACCATTTTTGCAGTCGCCTTAATGGACTGCGTTCTGTTGAATGCATCTAAAATATTATCTATAATCATAATTTCTCCCTGAGCAGCCTTTGCTATAATAAAGAATCTGCCAATGCCACTGAATCCCGGCATATTATGCCATTATTATTTTGGTAAATCGGAATGTCATCTTCCCATATCCTCAGCAGATTCTTTTCTTTATCATAAGTTCCGATTTTCTTTTTTCCGATACGCTTTGCTATTGTCACACCATCATAGGATTCAGACATACAATAGTTCGACATATCACATTCTATTTTTGTAAATATTGCGGAAGGATTGTATGCTTCTTTGTTGTATCCATCTGGACACGCGCTTTTATATATTTCACTAGCACGGTCAATCAACTCGTTCGCAAGCTCCATTGTAAATGCATTTCCGTGTTTTTTTGATACATCAAAACCCCATGTTGTCATTCCATCTGATGATTTTATTAAAGCAGAGTATCCTTCTCTTCCAAATTTCCAAACATGCCGGGCGGCATGCTCTCCTTGCGTCGTTCCTGCCTTCCGGCACAAACAATGCATGAATCCC
>JAIEEY010000037.1 GCA_029067205.1 Lachnospiraceae bacterium | reverse complement strand
ATCCTCCACAAAGAGCGCGAGCAAAGCGGACTGCTTAATACTTTCCGTCTGTTCCCACAGCTTTTCCATCACCTCATTTTCCGCATCTGACATATCATAATTTCTTACACCTTTATTTTCTTTTTCCATTTTTCATCTCCTGCTATTATGGACTATATATTTGTAGTCGATAATAGTATACATTTTTTTGTTCATGCCGTCAAACAGGAAACGCAGGAATATTTGAATACCGTAGCATCGCAGTTACTGTTTAGACAGGACTTAGGAGCTGTAGAAAAATAACCGATGCAGCTTGCGCAGGATATTTCTTCAAGGATGTATGTCAAAAAGCAGGCGTAGTGGGCTGCGAAGAGGTTTTTTGATCTGCGTAATCGGAGAAATAGACAAGTCAAGATGTATGGTTATTTTTGTACAGTTACGATAATTTCTTTTTTCATCATTATGAAAGATACGTCAAAATTGTTTTTTCCGCGATATTTGGATTCTATTATTAGTTTTGGTTGTATACTGCACCAGCGGTAACGCCCAGCGCCTGCGCTAACTGCTCCTGTGTTAGAGAGTGCTCTTTTCTTAAAGCTCGGATATTGTCAGATAGTTGCATATTGCCTTCACCTTTCTCGAATGGCATTTTCTATAATTATAGCTATTATCCCTTGTTTTTGGAACGCACCATTCGTATATTTTGGAGGAAGATCATTATACCATTAATACGGGTTCGGTAGGATTCTGGATACTGGCACTTACTCGATACCAGCCCAAATATTGCCCTACCCACCGCTGTCGCTCTATTATTTATTGATTTTTGAGATAATTACCTGACCTCGATTTCGTAATAGCTATGCAGCTATGAAAATGGGACATAAAGCAAAAATCTGCCTCCCCCTGCAATCAACACAGCAAAGAAACGAATTCTCACAGAAAAATCAAAAGTATCTGAAAGTTTATTTTCGGCTCTTTAAGCTTTTATTTTGCAAATTATTCTAATAGTACGTCGATTCTATGTGCAGCCATATTATCACATCTGTTTTTTAATTCATCACAATAAGACAAAAATCCCATTCTGACCTTCTTCCTTCGATCTTCCTGAAATGACATCTTGTATTCGCCCTACTCAAAGTCTTCTTCTTCCTCTAAATTACCATTTTTATCATAATAAGACCATTTTCCGGCTTCCTTACCATTTATATAATCGCCCTCTGCCGCTATTTGACCATTTTCATGATAATCTGTCCAATGACCATTCTCAAGTCCATTGTCATATAATCCTGTTGATGCGATATTGCCATTCTTGTAATATTCTGTAAATAATCCGTCCCGAATCCATTTTGTTCTATCATCAGATATCTTTCGTGAGTACCTAAAATGAACCTCGCCTGTTTCGTATGGAACTTCTGCAATATACAACATATCGTCTTTCTCCATAATACCTCTCCTTCACAGCTTTTGATTACTGAAATCTAATCCAACACTTCACCTACATGTATGTTTCCTCAATCAATCCGTATTTTTCGATTCATGAGCAGTGATAGAAATTCATCAAAACTGTCCGCAGCCTTTTCCACCTCCTCAGACTCCGGATCTGAACCTCTGACCACTGCTTCGTCACAAATACGAATCGCCCAATAGGAATAGCCGCCATCTACGGACAACATGATTGGAATATCTATCCCCTCGTGTTCTTTACGCATAGGGATCAATCATTTAAAAGCAGCATTATTTCTTATTCAGATTAAAAGGATCAATAAATTCTGACCATACATCTTCCCGCGAACCTGCCGCAAACTCTCCGCAATTGATATCCAGCACTGTCCGTATAGGCTGGATCAGCGAGTCCTCATATTGCGTCCGCCACTGAATATACGGCTGGATCCTGCCGTTACTGTCAACGCCGTCAATCGTATCCCCGCTCTTTACGGCGAACTCACTCTGAAACTGGTAATCTGCAATATTATACACGTATTCCACGACATGATTCGGATCCATTCCGTGAAAATGCAGCTGCACATCTGCGGCACCGAATGCATAAAATCCAAGCGTATCCACTATCATGTCCTCGGAGTTGTTGATCCTGAAAAAGCGCGCGTTGACTGCCGTGCGGATAAAGTTCTGCGCCATGCCATACTGTCTGCCGTCACAAAAATACTCTGGTAACGTGAGCTTTCCGCTGTGGGGAACATAAATCGCCCTGCAATCCGGATAACACTCGAGAGCCGCTTCAACCTGCGCCAGAAACAGCTCTGCCTGCTGCTTATAGTGAAGTGCACCAGATAACATTCCGAAAGCGCTGACGGAATACTTGCAAGTATTCATAATCTCCTCGCCGTTCTTCACATCCCAGAACTGGCTGCGCGTCAGGTCATCAAGCTCGATTGAAAACTCATACGGGCCTATGTAACTCGCAAGCACAGGTATGGGTTTCGGAGAATCCTGAAACTCTGCCTTGAATTTCTCCACCGCATACGACGGCTGTTCGGGATTGTCGCTGATGTTGCTCACAGTGCCCACAAGCTTTTCGAGCGCCGCCTGCAGTTTCGCAGGATCAGCTTGCTTTGGCTTCTCTGTGAATAAAAGCTGCGCCATTAGAAGCTGCTGCTCCGGGGCTTTCTCGTTCAGATTCTGGTCAAGTACTTTATCGTTTTTATTGCTCATAGTTTTCCTCCTTCAATCACATGTTCCATTTTATGAATAATTGCTTCACAATTTCCATACATCAGCTTCACCGGATATTATCACTATACCACCTGTTGCTGTCGCTCTCAAAGCCGTAATAAACTTCGTCAACAAGCCATCTTCCATCAACATATCTTATCACAAATTTGTGTTTTTATAAAAGTCGTTTTTATCCTCTTTCATCTGCACAAGTTTTTCCGCTCTTTTTAGAAGCCTGTCAGCAAATTCTGTAAATTCGATTGCAAGCGACTTTTCGGCACATTCCTTTGCCTTCACAAATTCGCCTGCCGCCATATACACTCTGCCCAGATCAACGTATCGATTGCGGACACAGTATCGCTCACAAAGCTCAGGCGTACCGCAGTAATCGATACAGAACGTAAGACAGTCAATCGCATCCTGGATCAGCTCGGGAGTAGCATACTCCTCATTCTCAACAATTTCCTCGAGCGTGGTATAGTACCCCCAATGAACATCATAAGAATCAGGCTGCAGTCCGATTGCCTTGTGATAATATTTCGGACCGTTTATATTGTCCGTGTACATCATAATTTTGCAGCCGAGCAGAGCACAATGCTTGGACAATGCACATTTTTCCTCCTCAGACACAACTGCCCCCTCATATCTGGCAAGTATCTCATCTGCGTCGGCAACGTAATCCTCTTCGTCTGTCGCACCCTCAAAATCACAGTTTTTGTACTTGTTAAAAAAGTTGTTAAAATCCTCTTCCATTAATTCTTCCAAATAGTTTCCATTCCTCCTCATTCTTGCAACATGATGCTTTGGCATATATTCCAATCCTTTGTTAAATTCCGCTTCGTCACGTTCAATGATTTCCCTATATGCACGCACATATCCCTCGGAATACTGTTTTATTCCTTGTTTCCTTTTATTGTCATCTAATACTCATTCCAGATACCTTTTCAATTCCTCAACTAATCGATACACTGTAGTCCCTGGATCACATTCTGAAGGTCTATACTCACCCTTCTCAAACTCAGCCATCCTGCGTTTTGCATATTTTATTGCAGTATTAACCCCATCATACAAATCTACCATTTCGTATATATTTTCATAATTCTTTTGATATGTCCCATTGCCTAAATTCTTCTGCTTGAAAAGTTCATCTAACTTTTCATTCCATTGATGTCTATGCAATGCAGAATCGTTATAATTGAAATGCAGATACAACCAGTACTCAAAAGACTGATTGCTCCATGCTATATTGTAACCTTTCTCTGTTCCTTCTTTTACTGCTTTATCAAAATCCTCAAAATCATCCTTGTCAAAAACAACCCAGACATTTTGATACATAATTTTTGCATCTTTTACAATCCGCCCGGTAACTTCAACCAGTTTATTGGTAGAACAGCCCTCTCCATGTATATCAATGACAGGCTGTTCAACAATGTCAACTATACCTCCTACCTTCTCTTTAATAAGCTTTTGTAACCCTTTGAAATATAAGGGTTCTGTGCGCTCGCCCTCTGTCACAATTAGAAATGAATTAGCCTTGGGGGTTTTGTATTCATGCTGCCTTTGTTTTCTAGTTTCTCGCCGTTTTTTAAACAAATCATCTGATCCCATTTACTTACCTTCTTTCATACTAAATTCTTTCAGTAATGGAATTCCCCCATATACTCCTGCTAAATAATCTTTTTCAAATGAAGCATCAGACCTGACTTTAAAATCCGATAATGCCGACAATTCTGAATACCCAAATTCATCTTTTTGCACAAACCAAATCTGATCTCTCCTAAAAAACTTTTTGTCTAGCAATGTTGTATCATGTGTTGTATAGATTAATTGGGCTTTCGAATTACTATCATAAAATAAATCAATGATAAACTTTAATAATAATGGGTGCAGTTTAATATTCAATTCATCAACAAACATCGATTTATCATTATGGATTGCCGCTCGTGCATAAATATAAAGCATAATGCTTTTAATAGTGCCTTCCGATTCAAAACACAAATTTAATGGATATACTTTTTCATTTTTTCCTTTATGAAATGTTATGAAATCAATTTCTTTTTCCCTTTCAATATATTCAATATCCTGAATGCCTGTATCAATTTCGGCCAAAAATTTTATCAATATTTCCTTTTCCTCAATAATGATATTGGGCAAAAAATATTCCAATAGCTCATTATCCTCACAAATGTCTGTTGGAACAGCCAAAGTATCCATCACTCCAGAATATACATTTTTAAAAATGTCTGTTTTCAATTTTAATTTATTGAAAAAAGATAATGCTAATGTTTCCATAGGAATTTGTTCTTTGTAAACATCACACTCCTTCCTTATACTTGAACCAAATTTTACCATTTCCATTGTTCGTTCAAAGATTATTGATGTTCTGTTTGTTTGAAGATTTTTTCGATAAAGCCATTCCGTCACAATACATTTGGCATTATACTCAAATCCATACTTATACTCAAAATCATCTAAAATCTGAACAATTTCAAACTCTGAATTTTCGTTATTTTCCTCAAAAGAAAATGGCAGATAATATTCCCCAATAACTGTCGACTTTCCATCCTCTACATTATTGAAAGATTCAGCAATAATTTTTTGAAAATATACCATTGCCTCATACAAATTTGATTTTCCGCTTGCATTCGCCCCATAGATTGCCGCAACCCTAAGAAATTTGTCTTTATACCCACAATCAATCAGATTGCATTCATGCTCCTTATATGCATTAATTGCTGTCATATCCAAAGTTGTTTCCTCTTTAAATGACAGAACATTTTTTAAAGTAAATTGTACTAACATATTCTTGCACCTCCTATATTATATAATATACGATTCAAAAATATTAAGTCAATATTTTTGCAGCTTTTTCAATATTTTACGTCTTAAATTTTAAAAATTAACATATTAGTGTGATTCAAAATCATCATTTATCTTTGATTTCAGTTTTTTGACCTCCCTTGTCGTAATTTCAAACGAGTCATCCGGGCTATTCAGTACAATTCGTCTCATGTTTCCTCCCAATCTCACACTTTCTAAATCTCTATAAATATACCAATTTTTCCGTTCAATTCGCCCAACCATTCACTATAATAATTCCTTACTGCCAATGTCCAGATCTCTTCAACCGCCTCCTGTGCCACTTCTTTACACTCCCCATCCAGCTCATCAACGATGACCTGTCATAAAGCAAACAGTTCTTCGTCTAATTCTATCCAATACTTTTCATTTTCATTAGATATCAAAATGTACTTCATTGACAGAATCCCTTCCAATAGATTTGAAACGAACCAATCTACATGAAAAATGGAACTTCGCTCTTCCCTGTTCTTTTTTCAACTTAAATTGTTATCCCTTTTTAAATAGTGCTTTACACCTTTTGCAAAATCCGCTATAAAGAATTTAACAAATAATTATTGTATTATAAAAAGGCAGTGAAAGGGTGGTAAACACTATGAATAACCAAGAATTATGTATCTTATTTGATTCTATACTGGCACTACTTGAAACCAATAATACTCCTCCGTACACTACTCAAATTCTTTCCCCATCAGATCAAACTTGAGATACTTTTCTCCGCTCCGTACATACTTTTATTTACTGCCCCGACAGAGCCTATGCCTCCTCTACTGTGACCGCCTGATTAAGCAACAGCCGGATGCACATAAAAAATAAGAGCTCACATTAACATGAGACTCTTATTTTTTATCTTATTTTACTTAAAGTACGACACGCCTGCGGCAAATATGCCTAAATCCTGTTCTCCGTAGATATTCATAGCTACCGCATCACCACGTCTTTCCACATGTGCCATCTTGCCAAGGCATCTTCCGTCAGGAGATGTGATACCTTCGATCGCTGCGTAGGAGCCATTGATATTCCACTCCTCATCCATCGAGATGTTTCCGTCAAAGTCCGCGTACTGTGTTGCAACCTGTCCATTTGCAAAGAGCTTGTCAATCCACTCTTTTGGTGCCACGAAACGTCCCTCTCCATGGGATGCCGGTGTTACATAAGTTTTGCCAAGCCCTGCAAGTTGAAGCCATGGTGACTTATTTGTGACTACTTTCGTGTACACCATCTTGGAAATATGGCGGTTGATGGTATTGTAGGTAAGTGTTGGTGAATCCTCCGTCTGACCTACAATCTCACCGTAAGGCACCAGTCCAAGCTTAATCATTGCCTGAAATCCGTTACAGATACCAAGTGCCAGTCCGTCTCTCTCGTTCAGAAGCCTGTTCACTGCCTCTTTGATCTTCGCATTCTGGAACGCTGTCGCAAAGAATTTCGCACTTCCGTCCGGCTCGTCGCCAGCTGAGAATCCTCCCGGGAACATGATAATCTGTGCCTGTGCAATTGCCTTCTCAAACTCGTCAACAGAATCCCTGATATCCTCGGCAGACAGATTTCGGAATACCTTTGTCACGACATTGGCGCCAGCGTGCTCAAATGCAACCGTCGAGTCATACTCGCAGTTCGTACCTGGAAATACTGGTATAAATACTGTAGGTTTTGCCACCTTGTTTTTACATACATAGATGTCTTTTGTATCATAAAGCTTTGTCTCAATCGCGTCAGTATCTTTCACCGCCTTAGTCGGAAACACTTTCTCAAGTTTAGACGTCCATGCTTTCAAAGCCTCAGCCATTGTTACTGTTGTATTCTGATATACAAATCCCCCGTTCTCGGCAAGCACTGTAGCAACGGTTCTGTAGGCAGTGCCGCTCGCTGCAAGTGCGTCAATCTTATCAGCAGAAACTTCAGCGATGATACTGCCCATTCCATTTGCAAAGAACTTGTTTACTGCAAGTGTACTCTCAAACGCGACACCCATCTTATTTCCGAATGCCATCTTTGCCGCGGACGCCACAATACCCTTTGCGTCAAGCGCATACGCAGCCACGATCACCTTGTCTGCAATCAATTTTGCAATACTGCTATAAAGCTTCATGACTCTCTCATAATCAGGAAGGTCATACTCATTCTTGGGCAAATCAAATACGACAAGCTTGTCCCCTGCATTCTTTAACTCCGGTGTGATGATATCCTGCTTCTTCGCTACATCGACTGCAAAGGAAACAAGCGTGGGTGGCACGTCGATCTCGTTGAATGTGCCTGACATGGAGTCCTTCCCGCCAATTGAGGGCAGCCCATATCCGATCTGCGCATCATACGCGCCGAGAAGCGCTGCAAACGGCTGACTCCAACGTGAAGGTTCCTCAGTCATGCGCCTGAAATATTCCTGGAATGTAAACCGTATCTTTGTGTAATCGCCGCCTGCTGCCACGATCTTAGCCATGGATTCGGTCACTGCATACACCGCTCCGTGATACGGACTCCAGCTTGACAGATAGGGATCAAAGCCATAAGCCATCATCGTCACGACATCGGTCTTTCCCTTTAATACTGGGAGTTTTGCGACCATCGTCTGCGTTTCCGTGAGCTGGTACTTACCACCATAAGGCATAAATACGCTGCCCGCGCCGATCGATGCGTCGAACATCTCCACAAGCCCTTTCTGTGAACATACATTCAGATCATTCAGAGTGCAAAGAACTGCCTCCTTCACATCACCAGCCTTAAGTGCATTCTCAACCTTTGGAATGGCTGTCTTGTTAAAATAATTGTCCTCCTTCACAGGAGTATCCACAAATACGCCAGTCTCCTGATGTGCCCCGTTTGTATCCAGGAAGGTTCTTGCGATATCCACAACTTTCTTGCCTCTCCACATCAATACAAGCCTTGGCTCCTCCGTCACGGTTGCAACCTTTACTGCCTCGAGATTCTCCTCTGCGGCATATGCAAGGAACTGGTCAGCATCCTTCGGATCCACAACTACCGCCATTCTCTCCTGTGACTCGGAGATTGCAAGCTCTGTACCATCAAGACCTGCATATTTTTTCGGAACCTTGTCCATGTCCACAACAAGCCCGTCCGCCAGCTCTCCGATCGCCACGGACACGCCGCCCGCACCAAAGTCATTACATTTCTTGATGATTTTGCTGACCTCCGCCCTGCGGAACAACCTTTGAAGCTTGCGCTCTGTCGGCGCATTTCCCTTCTGAACCTCAGCACCACAAGTAGTCAGTGAAGCCGTCGTGTGCACCTTGGAAGAACCTGTCGCTCCCCCACATCCATCACGCCCTGTCCGTCCACCGAGCAAAATGATGATATCACCGGGATCAGAGTTCTCGCGGATCACGCTTGCCCTGGGGGCCGCAGCCATGACAGCGCCAATCTCCATTCTCTTAGCGACATAGTTCGGGTGATAGACTTCCTTGACAAATCCGGTCGCAAGTCCAATCTGGTTTCCGTAGGAAGAATATCCGCTCGCCGCACCACGAACCAGCTTTTTCTGGGATAGCTTACCCCGCATCGTATTCTCCACAGGTACAGTCGGATCTGCTGCGCCTGTAACACGCATCGCCTGATAAACATACGTTCGTCCCGAGAGCGGATCACGGATCGCGCCGCCGAGACAGGTTGCGGCACCACCAAACGGTTCGATCTCCGTCGGGTGATTGTGTGTCTCATTTTTGAAGTTCACAAGCCACTCCTCTGTGACAACACCTTTTCCGTCCTCCTTATCGATTTCCACAGGAACGACAATCGAGCATGCATTGATCTCATCCGATTTCTCCATGTCCTCAAGCCTGCCATCCTTTTTCAGTTTTCTCATAGCCATGAGCGCTAAGTCCATCAGGCAGACGTATTTGTCCTTTCTGCCTCCAAAGATTTCCTCGCGCACAGCCATGTACTGCTTGTATGTCGTCTTGATCGGCTCCGTATAATAACCGTCCTCAAACGTAATATCCTTTAATTCTGTAGAGAATGTCGTATGGCGGCAGTGATCAGACCAATAGGTATCAAGAACCCGGATTTCTGTCACTGTGGGATCTCTGTGCTCTTCACTCTTATAATAATTCTGAATATGCAGAAAATCCTTGAATGTCATGGCAAGTCCAAGGGAATCATAGAGCTCCTTCAAATCATCTTCTACCATATCCGCAAATCCGTCAAAGCTTCCCACATCTGCCGGCTCTTCAAAAGACTGCGCCAGCGTTTCCGGTTTATCCAGTCCCGTCTCCCGCGAATCCACAGGATTGATACAATAACGCTTGATCTTGTCAAACTCACTGTCAGAAATTGTTCCTATCAATAAGTATGTGACTGCAGTCTTGATGATCGGCTGCTCGTCTTCTTTCAGGAACTGTACACACTGCACCGCGGAATCCGCCCTCTGGTCAAACTGTCCCGGCAGATATTCCACCGAAAAGCAGCGGGAATCCGCCGGCTTCTCGATACTCTCCATATATAAGTCATCGACAGGCGGCTCTGAGAATACACATTTGCAAGCCTTCTCAAATGTAGCCTCTGAGAGATTCTCCACATCATAACGGATAAAGATCCTGACCTTCTTCAATCCGGAAATGCCCAAGTAGCTCTTTAATTCCTCCTCCAGCTCCCTTGCCTTGACCGCAAAAGCTTCCTTCTTTTCCACATAGATTCGTTTTACATTTCCCATTTCATAAGTCCTCCATAAATTCTATCATTTATCATCTATTCCTTCCCATCCCAGCAGTATGTGCAGAGTTTGCAGTGATCCAGTCCCGTCGCGTCCAGCATATCGTCCAGTCTGTTAAACCGGAGCGATGTAAAGTTCAGCTCCTTTCTGATCTCCTCGACCATTCTCTCATACTTTTCGGACTCGGGGTCTGCGTACTCCTGCAAAATCTCTTTGGTCACATTTCCGTTTTCCAGCCGCTCTATGACACGTCTGGTGATCAGATCCATCTCGGACGAAGAACGCGAGAAGTTCAGATATTTGCATCCATATAATAATGGCGGGCACGCCGGTCTGATATGAACCTCCTTCGCACCACTCTGATACAGAAATTCCGTGGTCTCCCGAAGCTGTGTCCCCCGCACGATCGAATCGTCGATCAGCAACAGGCGCTTACCCTTGATCAGTTCGTCCACTGCCAGCAGCTTCATCTTGGCGATCAAATTCCGTTTGCTCTGTATTGTCGGCATAAAGGAGCGCGGCCACGTCGGTGTGTACTTGACAAACGGTCTGGAGAACGGAATCCCTGACTCGTTGGCATACCCCACTGCATGGGCGGTACCTGAGTCTGGCACACCAGCCACGATATCCGGCTTCACGTTATCGCGCTGTGCCATCTTTTTCCCGCAGTTATATCGCATCTGTTCTACATTGACACCCTCATAAGAGCTTGCCGGATATCCATAATAAACCCACAAAAAAGTACAGATTTTCATATCTTTCTGCGGATTGACAAGAGTGATGCAGTTTTTCTCTGTCATCACCACGACCTCACCTGGTCCCAGTTCCTTATAGTCTGTATATCCGAGATTTTTGTATGCAAAATTCTCAAACGACGCGCAGAAGCCGTCTTTCTTCTTTCCGATCACGATCGGCGTCCTGCCGCACTTATCCCTTGCAGCGTAGATTCCTGCCTTGTTCATCAGCAGAATCGAGAGCGAGCCATCGATAGATTCCAGCGCAAAATTGATACCCTCTATCAAATTTTCCCTGCGGTTGATCAGCGCCGCGACAAGCTCTGTGGCATTGACCTCCCCGCCGCTCATTTCCTGAAAGTGTGCATGCCCCACATCAAACAGACTTTGTACCAGCTCGTCCGTGTTGTTGATCTTCCCTACAGTAGTCAATGCATATGTGCCATGGTGGGATCGAATGATCAATGGCTGCGGTTCATAGTCCGATATACAGCCAATACCGTAATTTCCATGCATTTCATTCACATCTTTGTCAAATTTGGTTCGAAACGGTGCATTCTCAATGTTATGGATCGCCCTGTTAAACCCATCAGCCCCATACACTGCCATACCACCGCGTCTGGTTCCCAAATGTGAATGGTAATCAATACCAAAAAACAAATCAAATACACAATCCTGCTGTGATGTTACTCCAAAAAAGCCGCCCATTTCAGTTTCCTCTCTGTTTTCATAGTTTTGTAATATTTTAATATAGAACCCTATGTAACTATTAAGCCAAAATACCTGTCCAATGTCAACAAGATATTTTAGACTACTTTGCTTTTCAACCAGTAAGCCCATCCAAATACGCAAGGCTGGTGACTGCAAAACAAACGATAAAGACCTGCATGCCGCCCCGCATATACTCCGCTCTGCTGTCTGATATTCCTGTAATATTATGCTGTCTTTTCTGCATAACTGCTGATTCCATTATATTTCCTTACACAAAATACCACAAGCAAAAATTTTAAGGAGCTGTAGGAAAATAAGTGATACGGATTGCGCAGGATATTTCTTCGAGGGTGTATGTTAAAAAACGTAGGCGTAGCGGGCTACGTCGAGGCTTTTTAACATACACAATCGGAGAAATA
>JAIEEY010000369.1 GCA_029067205.1 Lachnospiraceae bacterium | reverse complement strand
GTAGGACGATTACAGAGATTCAACAGATTTTGCAAGAGAATAATGTACCTATAACACATTAATAGTTTTAACCTAAATTGTTCTCAAACAATGTGATTATAATAATGATGAGTGTGCAAAGTCTGAATAAGTTGATAAAACTGAAAAATAGTTTCATTGGATGCAGCAAGAACACTAAATAAATTGTTGGGGATGCAAATGCCTGGACTATAAAAATTTTGGAAGGAATCTTATGAGTAAAATGAATGATTATAACGCAAAACAACAGCAAAATCAGGAATCCCAACAAATTGAATGGAAATGGTCATGGAAGGATGAATTTCTAAAATGGTTATGTGGGTATGCCAATACGGAGGGTGGTACGTTATATATCGGGGTAAATGATGATGGCTATGTAGTCGAAATTGAAGATTCCAAAAGAATGCTTGAAGGTCTGCCAAGTAAGATTCATGACAAACTGGGGATAATAGCAAGCATCAATATTTATAAAGCAAATGGCGCTGAAAATGTTCGTTATGGGAATCGTGTTCCCAAAAGTACTTCAGAGAAAGTAATCAACCAATATGCATGTGGGAAACTAAATTCTAAAATGATAGAAAGTAACGATAAACGTTATAAGTCGCTTGCGGTAATTGAAAAAGAGAACAAAATCTGGGAAGATGCGGACGGCACAAGAGAGTATATATCCATAGAAATTATAAAGTATCCGTTTGCGATTTCGTGTGATGGGAAATATTATAAACGTTCTGGTTCAACACTGCATGAGTTAAATGGGTTTGAATTACAGAATTTTCTCTTGGAACGTGCTGGAAAAACATGGGATGCTGTTCCTATTCCGGGGGTTAGGGTGTCAGATTTGAGTAAAGAAGTATTGGATGCATTTACTGTAAAAGTCCTAAAAATATGTCAAGAATATTGATACAATATGTTGTTTATAGATCTTTTATTTATGGTGGTGTCGTAATGCGACATGGGAGTTTAGAAAGAAAGCGGTTAAAAGCAACAGGATGACAGAGAGCGAAGTAAATGTTTCTGATGAGTTATTGCTGCGTAATTTAAAACTATTTGATGGCGAATATTTAACAAGGGCAGCAGTTCTATTGTTTTATCCGACATTGGAGTATTATGTAACAGGTTCTTATATTAAAATCGGTTATTTTTCATTGGTAGGGGCTTTTGGCGAAAATGCGGAACCGATAGAAGATTTGCAGTATCAGGACATTGTGGAAGGACCGCTTCTTTTGCAGGTTGATAAAGCGATTGAGTTGATATTTACAAAATATTTTAAGGCATTGGTGGATTATGAGGGCATTCAACGTACCGAAACGCATATGCTTACCAGAGGCATGATTCGTGAATTACTTCTTAATGCGGTTAATCATAAAGATTATGCTACAGGAGTGCCGGTTCAGATATCCATATATGAAGATCGAATTGTCATATTTAATATGGGCTCTTGGTCAAAACGTGTCCCCACGGACGAACGGGTATACGAGAAACATGAATCGGTGCCGCATAATCCTAAAATTGCAGATGTCTCATTCCGTTCAGGAGATGTGGAGTCATGGGGAAGAGTTTTTTTAAAAATAAAGGCAGAGTGTAAAAAGGTAAACGCGCCACTTCCGATTATAGATGCTGAAAATGGAGGGGTTTCGATTAGTGCATCTGGATGCGAAAAATATATGTCTATGTTAAGATACGGTCAGTATAATCAAGTAGGTGCAGATGGTATTTGGCGTAATAAAGAAAACGAAAATAAAAAAAGCGGCGATAAAAAAGCGACGATAAAAAAGTAACGAAAAAGACTCAATTGCAGTATGATAAAATTCTTGTATTTATGGAAGAAGGAAAAGAGTATAGGATTTGGGATTTTTGTGAATTGTTGAATTTGAAAGAAAGCCGCACGAAAGTTATTTTGCAGGGTCTTTCAGATTATATTGAGATGGTTGGGAGTAATCGTGATAGACGCTATAAGAAAAAGCAGCAAAAATTTTGAAAATACAGAGAAAAATGTAAAAGCCTAAGTACGCAACCGTGGTATGGCGGCAGGAAAGAGCCTGTTACGAGTGAGAGCTGAACAAGACTAGGAGGAAGGATCTAATGCCCAAAAAGATTTATAATATCATGCATAAAGATAGAATAGCTGCAAGGATAGACGAGACCGGGCATTGCAGGATATTTTATGAAAAATTTATGCCCTATAACCTGTTTTTCGAAGAGAGTGAGGATATTGATTCTCTGGTAAACAATATCACGAATTTTAATTATTGGTGTGCTTCCAGAATTCTGACATTAGACAGAAAATATGCAAAGGAAATTCTCAATAGTATCGGTGTGATGCAGGCGGTAACAGACAAGGACAGGGCAAAGATTGCTCTGTCCTATCGATGTGTGTCATTGACAGATGTTTTCTGGGTGAAAGCCGAGGATGAGAACATAGATTTTGATGAAGTAAATTTATATGAAAATCATCTTGAAAATACTTTTATTGATATTGCCTTGAGAGGCAGGCAATATTCTGTACAAAACGAATGCCTCGCAAGGGATTTATCGACAGATGGCTGCTATCCCAAAGCATGGCAGAGAACGGAAAAGGGGTTCCGACTGTTGAAAGATGGTGATGAAAATGCTGTTGCGCGTGAACTTGCCGCCAGTCAGATATGCAGGTGCTTTGATGTCTCACAGGTTTTGTATGAGGAGGATTTTTTTGATGGGGAGAGAGTCAGCGTAAGTGATAATATGACCACATTGGATTATGCGATTGTATCTATGGAAGCTTTTGAGATATACGCACAAAATCATGATATGGAAACAGAACGATACATCTTGAACCTGGATCCACATAATTACTATATGATGAATATCGTCGATTATCTTGTGGGAAATACAGACAGGCACTGGGGAAACTGGGGTGTTTTGGTGGATAATACAGATAACAGACCAGTGTGCCTGCATAAACTCATGGATTTTAATCAGGCATTCCACGCGTATGACCAGCTCGATGGGGCAAACTGCCAGACGGTTTTCGGAAAGCATATGACACAGAAAGAGGCAGCAGTGCAGGCAGTGACAAAGATTGGACTGAATCAGGTCAGGGAGATTGACAAAACAATATTTGCGGAGTTACCTCAGTTATACGACATGTTTCTCCAAAGGTTTAATCTCTTGAAAAACATTAAACCTGAGAATGTTATGTAACATAATGGATAGCGGGAGGTATGACATATGGGAGTTTACCTAAATCCGGGAAATGATGGTTTTTGGAGGGCAGTTCGTTCCAAAATCTATGTAGATAAGACTGGTTTGATTGCGTGTACAAATGAGCTGATCAATACAGAGCAACAATGCATGTGTGTCAGCAGACCTCGGCGTTTTGGGAAGTCAATGGCACTGAAAATGCTTGCTGCTTATTATAGCTGTGGATGTGATTCAGCGGATTTATTCAAGGGACTCAAGATTGAGAGTAAGGAATCTTTTGAGGAGAATCTGAACAAGTATGATGTGATATATCTGAATATGCAGCAGTTTTTGATCAGGGCGAAGAGTCAGGGTGTGACAGAATATCTGGAGCATGTCGTTATTGCGGATATCCGTAAAGTATATGGAGAGTTGTTTTCGGAGGAGGAAACGATTCTTGCAGCAGTGCTGGAGCAGATTCATAGTGAAACAGGCAGGCAGTTTATCTTTCTGATTGATGAGTGGGACTGTGTGATGCGTGAACGGCAGGAATCAGAGGCTTTACAAAAGCAATATCTTGACTTTTTAAGGGATCTCTTAAAGGATCAGCCCTATGTCGCATTTGCCTATATGACAGGTATTCTGCCGGTAAAGAAGTTCGGAGAAAATTCTGCTCTGAATATGTTCTGGGAATATTCAATGACAGACCAGAAAGCGTTAGAAGAATATACTGGTTTTACAGAAGACGAGGTAAAGGTACTATGCAAACGGTTTGATATGGATTTTACTGAGACAAGCAGCTGGTATGATGGATATATGTTTACGGAATTCCAACATGTCTATAATCCAAGATCTGTTGTGGAGGCGATGAGTTGTAAAAGATTTTCAAATTACTGGACTTCCACAGAGGTCTATGATGCATTGAAAATCTATATGGATATGGATTTTGATGGGATGCGTGCAGACATTGTGCAGATGCTTGGCGGTGGACATGTCAAGGTAAATACACGCAGTTTTCGGAATGATATGCGTAATTTCAAGACAAAGGACGATGTGCTGACATTGTTGATTCATCTGGGATATCTTGCTTATGATTCCCAATCAGGGGAGGCATTTATACCAAACAAGGAAATCATTGAGGAATTTGAAAATGCCATGAGTGTTGGTGGGTGGGCAGAGATTATGCGTGTTGTAAAGGCATCAGAAAGGCTGCTCGAAGATACTTTGTCATGCGATGAAAAAAGTGTTGCTGAGGGACTTGACAAGGCGCATACGGAAGTGTCCTCCATTTTGACATACAATGACGAGAACTCATTGGGCTGTGCGATAGGACTTGCGTATTACAGTGCAAGAAAAGACTATATATTGATTAGAGAACTTCCGACAGGTCATGGATTTGCAGATGTCGTGTTCCTGCCACTTCCGCACACAGGAAAACCAGCGCTTGTCGTAGAGCTGAAATATGGTAAGTCTGCCAATACTGCGATACAACAGATCAAGGATAGACACTACACACAAGCGCTTGAGAACTACACTGGAGTAATATTGCTTGTCGGAATCAATTACGACAAGGATAATGCAGATAAGCATCACAGTTGTTTAATCGAAAAAATTAATAAATAATAACCCATTCTATCACGCAGAAGGAGTTTGTTAGAATTAGGGTAGATTATCTTATTTCAAGTATTCCGTCAACAGTAAAAATGTATTCAGGACGCCCTCTTTGTGGCTTCTCTCATAGCCGTGTGACGCATAAACACCAGCTCCGATCAGCCCATGTTTTACATCATATCCGGCAGTGAGTGCCACGTCTGCATCGGAGCCATAGTGAGGGTAGACATCAACTGCAAAGTCAAGATTCTTGCGTCTGGCAGCTGCGATGAGATTCGAAACAACCTCATAATTATAGGGACCGTGGCTGTCCTTAGCGCAGATAGAAACCTGATGTTCTGTACAGGTGAGTCCGTTTCCGATACAGCCCATATCAACAGAAAGTATTTCTGACACATCGGATGGAATCGAAGCTGCTCCGCCATGTCCAACTTCCTCGTATACCGTGATGTAGTGATATACATTTCTGGGAAGGGCTATCTTTTCTTCTTTTACATATTTGGCAAAGCCGAGAAGAATACCAACACTGAGCTTGTCGTCCAAAAAACGGCTTTTGATATATCCGCTTTCTGTAATGTTAGTGCGCGGATCAAAGCAGACGATATCGCCGGGCAGGATACCAAGGGCAAGCGTGTCCTCCTTTGTCCTGACATTTTCATCGAGCACAACTTCCATAACATCATAAGAGCGAGAAGTCTCATTAAAATTTCCATTTACATGAACCGATGCATCACACAATTGAAAAGTTCCAGTGTAGATCTTGCCATCACGGGTATAGATCTTGCAGTTTTCGGCCTCAGCATTGTTGGCATTCATACCGCCTATGGGAGACAGTTTGAGATATCCGTTTGGATTGATGTCACATACCATAGCGCCGAGTGTGTCAATATGGGCTTCCATCATAAGTGCATCATTTTTGTCCTTGCTGCTGCCAATCTCGCAGAGTACACCGCCTTTTACAGTCTGTACAGGTGAATATCCAAGGGAAGTATATTCATTCATTACATACTCTGCTGCTTTTTGGGTAAAACCAGACGGGCTGTCGATTGACAGAATTTTCTTCGTTTCTTCAAGGATGTATTCCAAGTATTTTTGGGTATTAATTTTTTTAGGCATTTCCGTTTGTCCTTTCTTATATTTTGCGTGATTTATGATCGTTTCAAGCTAAAATTTGCCGCTATCTATAAATATAACATACAACCTTTATGCTGGTGAATAGGGCAAGGCAAAATTTTACTGAAAATTTCGTGAAATGAATCATCGTACAGATTTTTCCCAAACTTTAAACGAGATGTTTTAGTTGTATAAATGGAAGGAATCCTGTATACTATTAGGAAATGGGTTTTCAAGGGATTTCTTAATTTGATGTTACAAGAAGTGCGGGCTGTGGTAAGGCACACTGTAAAGACCTTGTAACATATCATCTCTTCTGAAATCGTTTTGTGATGATAAAATAGAGGATATTTGTCAGGCTGGCTGTCTGCCTTCCCTGTCAGAAGATAAAGAAATTTTTCTTGCCCTGCCCGAAATGAAAAAAGCACTTGAAAAATTAGGAGCATTAAAAACTGCTTCGCTTCTGGATGAATTGATATCACTTGTACCTGAATGGGAATGTTTTTTTGAGGGTGAAACCGAATGCTGTTTCTCCACAAAGCAGCACATATCGCAAAAGGATAATTTTGACGACAAAAGGAATGATCGTGATTAAAACGAAAGATACAAAAAGTTTTTGTTTGCTATTTGTGCTGGAAAATATATAGAAAGGCAGAAAGAATATGATTAAAAACGAGGAATTGGAAGCAATACTGGAAACCATTGATTTGAGAAATGATGCACCGGCGGACGAGCCGATGCGCCAGTATTATTTTATCAAAAAATCGAGAGAGATTGTCAATGCGGAAAGTGAGAAATTAGGCAGGCGTCTGACTGCGGACGGGGAAACATTTGGTTGTCAGATGAATGCTAAGGACAGTGAAAAACTGATCGGTATTCTCGAAAATATCGGTTTTGAGATGATCGAGGACGAGTCGGCAGACCTTGTATTTTATAATACCTGCACAGTGCGGGACAACGCAAACCAGCGGGTGTATGGCAGGCTTGGCTTTGTACATAATATGAAAAAGAAAAATCCGCAGAAGAAAGTTGCACTCTGCGGCTGTATGATGCAGGAGCCATCTGTGATCGAAAAGATACAGAAAAGTTACCGCTTTGTGGATTTGATCTTTGGCACCCACAATATTTACAAATTTGCAGAGCTGATCGTTGCAATGTACAGTTCGGACAGTATGATCATTGACATATGGAAGGACACGGACAAGATTGTGGAAGATTTACCGGCAGAGCGAAAGTACACGTTCAAATCAGGTGTCAACATTATGTACGGCTGCAATAATTTCTGCAGCTACTGTATTGTTCCCTATGTGCGCGGGCGCGAGAGAAGCCGCAACCCAAAGGATATCATCAGGGAAATTGAGAAGCTTGTGGCAGATGGTGTTGTGGAGATCATGCTCTTGGGGCAGAACGTTAATTCGTATGGAAAAACATTGGACGAGCCAATGTCCTTTGCGCAGTTATTGCAGGAAGTCGAAAAAATCGATGGGTTGGAGCGAATCCGTTTCATGACCTCGCACCCAAAAGATTTATCGGATGACCTGATTCAGGTGATGAAACATTCTAAAAAAATCTGCCGTCACCTGCATCTGCCATTGCAGGCTGGTTCTACAAGAATTTTAGAGGCAATGAACCGGCATTACACCAAGGAACAGTATCTCGCACTTGCACACAAAATCAGGCAGGAGATACCAGATATATCGCTTACGACAGACATTATCGTAGGTTTTCCGGGGGAGACCGCCGCGGACGTGGACGAGACGATCGAGGTCGTGAAGGAAGTACAGTTTGACAATGCCTTTACCTTCATCTATTCAAAGCGCACAGGCACACCTGCTGCCACAATGCCCAGTCCGGCAAGTGATGAGGAAATCAAAGAAAATTTTGACAGACTTCTGAATGTCGTACAGGAGACAGCGCGAAGCCGTGTGGGGCGCCTTACAGGCGAGGTGCACAGTGTGCTTGTGGAAGAAATCAATGAGCACACAGCTTCGCTGTTGACAGGCAGGCTTTCCAACAATACAATCGTACACTTCCCGGGAGATGCACGCCTGATCGGTAAGCTTGTGAATGTAAAACTTGTGGAATCGCACGGATTTTATTATACTGGTGAAATCCATATGCAGGAGCACCGTCTGCGGGATCTGCTGCGCAGGACCAAATAAGGCTTTACACCTTGTGTGTAATCCGTTATAATGATGATAGCAAATGGCAACTCTGTAGTGATCATAAAGGCGGTGAGAGGATGGTAAATACGATGAACAATCAAGAATTGTGTATCTTGCTGGATTCAATACTAGCATTACTTGAAACGAATAATACTGATAAAGCAAAAGAAGTGATAAAGAATGGCATTAAGCGTATTGATAGAGAAATGACATCAAGTAGTACTGATACTGACGACAAAGAACAATAACAACTGAGCAGCAGTAACGTACCAACAACTAAAAGGTGTAAAGTCTTATAAATCATTAAGGCTTTGCACCTTTTTCACTTAGGAACTGATCTCTATTCTCGAGCAGTAATTGAATCCATAAATATGGAATTGAATTTTTCAAGCTGGTCATACATGATTCCGTGACCGCTGTCAGGTAAGGTGATAAGCTTTGAACCACAAATACTTTCGTGTTGAATCTGGGCAAGCTTTTTGGTTACAATAATATCCTGATCGCCGTGGATGATATATGTGGGAACATGAACACATTGGAAATCATTACTGACATCTTCATCGCGCAGTGCAATGCCACATTTGATCGTTCCAATGCCTGACGCAGACAGAGCGATGTCCTTGAACCAGTCAACGGCTGCGTTCGAATGAGGGCATGCAAAAAGCTGTTGGCTAAAGTTTTGACATAGCTCGGGTCTGTCCGTTTCAGCGAGGCGGATCAAATCATTGACTTCCTGTACAGTTTTTCCGTATGGAAAATTGGGTCGCTGTACAAAGCATGGGGCAGCGGCAGAAAGCAGAATCAGCCTGCACACGCCGAAGCCATTGTAGCGACTCATATATCTCAAAGCGATTGCCCCTCCCATGGAAAAACCGACCAAAACAAATCGTTCGAGACAAAGCTGCCGGATGATCTGAAACAGGTCAGCAGCCATTTGATCATACGAATATCCGCAAACGGGCGTATCCGATCTGCCAAATCCCCTTAAATCCACCGCAACAACATGATATCCGCAATTTGTAAGCAAATTGATCTGATATTCAAAGATCTGATGGGACAGTGGCCATCCGTGTACTAGAAAGATCGTCTGTTTTTCCCGTGGATTATAGTCGTAAACGGCAATTTTAGTCCCGTCGTTTGATGTAATGTAAAACATAAATCTCTCCGTAATCAGTGTTTTGATATTTTATGCAGATAAGAGGATTTAAGTTAATGAATTTTCTGAATTTTAGTATATTGACGGGAAATGCATGGAGATTTATGATTATTATAAAAAAAGATTTTTGAATATACTCTAAAGGAGGATTCAGAGAATGGAAAGTTTCAGGAAAGCAATGCAGGAGAAAAAAGTTCGTTCCGCTGTCAAGTCTATCTGTATAATGGTGACAATGATCGGAATCAGTCTTTCCCTTTATGGTTGTGGGAGGAGAGCTTCCGTAGAAGATATAGATATAGAAGATATAGAAGATATAGAAGATATAGACATAGAAAATACAGTCACGAAAGATACAGTCATAAAAGATACAGTTTCAAAGGAAACTTTGGTACACACATCAGAGGGGATTGAGGCAGACTGGGGATATGACGCAGAGGAGTACAGCAGTATAGAAGAAACCAGGTTCTCGGAGGAGGATAGTGCAGAGTGGTTAGTAATTCCTCGCTCAGAACAGTTGTTTACTTATGAGAAGATAGAAGATCCACATGGACAGTATCTTGTTATTACCGGAATCGCAGAAAAGTACCGTGACCAGTTCATAAAATACCTTGTCATTACCGGGATATCAGAGAAATACCAGTATCAGTACATGGTACACATGATCGAGCACCCGGAATGGATTGATACACAAAGAAAAAATCTGAAAATTCCTGCTAATGTCAATGGAATTCCAGTAAAAGAAATCGGCGCGTCTGCTTTTGCAGATCTGGAGATTGACGGAGTAGAACTACTAGATTCGATCGAAGTGATTGGGGAAGGGGCATTTCGCAATACAGAAATCACAAACCTGAAGCTGCCCGAAAATCTGAAATCAATTGGGGAAGGGGCATTTGAAAACTGCCATCTGGAGCGGATTGAGTTTCCAGAGCAGCTTTCGGTTATAGGCAAGAGGGCGTTTGCCGGTAATACAGCGTTATGGACAGTGCTGATACATAAAGTAGATCTTGAAATAGGAGAAGAGGCATTTGCTGACTGCAGTGAAGATTTTCTATTGTGTTATGGAGATGACACAGACGGAATGGAAAATCTTGCCGCAAAGTATGCGAAAGAGAATGGATTAGATACAATGGAAATTATCTTATCCAGGACACCGATTATCCATTACCCAACGGAACCATATGTTCTGCAGCCGCGGATTGACAATTTCTTTTACGGGGATTATGACGATTTGGAGGAAGAACAATGGTGTACTTGGGAACAGGACGAAAATGCCCCGAATTTCGGATATAGTGACTGGCAATGGGCCGGATGCTCTACTTGGTGTGGAGTGATGGATTTTGAGCAGACTGCTGAGGCTTCCTCCGAACTTGCATCAGCAAACGGAAGATATTCCGCAGAGCATGTATTGGTTCAAAACAGAGATGCAGCGTGGGTGGAGGGAGTGGATGGATATGGTATTGGCGAGAGTATTACTTACCGTCAGAGCTGTACGAATTTAGATCATAATAAATGGGTAACACTCAGACAGGATTGCCGTACACCAGAGTATGATGGTTTTATGCGCTATACGGAGATCTGCATTGTGAACGGATATGCAAAGAATCAGAAGACATGGGAGGAAAACGGGAGGATTAAGCGGCTGATCATGTATGTGGAGGATGAGCCTTATGCGTATCTGGAGCTGGCGGATACAATCCTGCCGCAGTATTTCACACTGCCGGAAGGAGATATTCAGGTACTGAGCGGTGGTATGATCGAGGTGCGTTTTGAGATTGCCGAAGTTTACCCGGGAAGTGTGTATGAAGATACCTGTCTGACGGGATTGGTGATGGAGTTTAGTGGGAGACATGCACATTGAGACGAAGGTATTCATAAAAAGATTGTTTTTGGGATGATAATGCTATTGAAATATTGTCCAAACAGGTATATATTAAGTATGTTTGTTTTATTATCATTTCGCAGATACTTATGAGGAGATCATTATGGAAAAGTTAAAACCAAAGTTGTTTTCGGTGATGAAAACTTACACAAAACAACAGTTTGCAAAAGACGTTGTGGCGGGAATTATTGTCGCGATTATTGCATTGCCCTTGTCGATTGCGCTCGCACTTGCATCAGGGGTAGGACCGGAACAGGGTATTTACACGGCAATTATAGCAGGCTTTCTGATTTCGTTTTTTGGCGGGAGCCGCGTGCAGATTGCGGGTCCGACAGCTGCATTCGCAACGATTGTTGCAGGAATTGTTGCACAGAAGGGAATGGACGGACTGATTCTTGCAACGATTCTTGCAGGATTGATTCTGGTTGTGATGGGATTCTTAAGATTGGGCAATTTGATCAAATATATTCCATTCACGATCACGACAGGGTTCACAGCGGGAATTGCAGTGACAATCGTGATTGGCCAGATCAAAGACTTTTTGGGTCTTACATACCCTGAGGGAACTGTCACGATTGAGACAATGGAAAAAATGGAGGCGATTGTAAAAAATGTGTCGACCATCAACTGGCAGGCATTGGCGGTAGGACTTGTATGTCTTGCTATTTTGATCGTATGGCCATATGTCAACAAGATCATTCCGGGTTCACTGATTGCTGTGATTGTGGGGATTCTGATGGTGAAGCTTCTTCACATGAATGTCAATACGATCGGTGATCTGTATGAGATCAGCAATAAACTGCCGCGCTTTCATTTCCCGGTTTTTACAATAGCAGACATCAGTGGGATTCTTCCAGATGCCTTTACCATTGCCATTCTTGCAGCGATTGAGTCCCTGTTGTCCTGTGTCGTTGCAGACAGTATGATCAACTCAAAACACCGTTCCAATATGGAACTGATCGCACAGGGAATCGGAAATATCGGTTCTGCCTTGTTCGGCGGAATCCCGGCTACAGGCGCAATCGCGCGGACTGCTGCCAATATCAAAAACGGCGGACGCACCCCGATCGCAGGCATGGTTCATGCAGTCACACTGGTACTAATTCTCGTAGTACTAATGCCCTATGCAGCGCTGATTCCGATGCCGTGTATCGCAGCGATCCTGTTTATGGTTGCTTACAATATGTGCGGCTGGAGAACGTTTGTCAATCTCTGCAAGTCATCGCCGAAGAGTGATATCATCGTGCTTGTCACGACTTTTGTGCTGACAGTTATATTCGATCTTGTTGCGGCGATCGAGGTCGGCATTTTACTGGCGGCGATTCTCTTTATGAAGCGCATGAGCGAAGTTATGGAAGTGGAAGGCTGGAAGTATGTTGACGACGAGGATGACCCGGACAGTATCACGCTCAGGGAAGTTCCGGCACACACACTTGTATATGAAATTTCGGGGCCAATGTTTTTTGCGGCTGCTGATAAGATATTAAATATTTCTGTAAACGATGATACACAGTTTTTGATTCTCCGAATGAGAAGCGTGAGCGCAATCGACGCGACGGCAATGCATTCGCTGGAGCAGCTTTATGAGAAATATGAGAAAAAGAATATCCAGATTATTCTGTCCCATGTCAATGAACAGCCACGGGCAGTTATGGATAAAGCAGGCTTTACACAGAAAATCGGGATAGATAACTTCTGTGTACATATTGATGAGGCGCTTGAGCGGGCGAAAAAGCTTGCAGTCCAGTAAATCAGTGACGCACATATTTGTGGACAGGATTTTGGTATGAAAAATATATTTGTGGTAGATGATGATATCAATATCGGAAATATGCTGGAGGAGCTTCTGTCCAGGGAGGGCTATCGCGTCACGCGCGCCTATTCCGGGACGGAAGCTCTCCTTGTATTGTCATCGGCTCACCCTGACCTTGTGCTGCTTGATCTGATGCTGCCGGGATTGGACGGCAAAGAACTGCTTCCTAGGTTAAATGGTATTCCGGTGATTGTCGTCAGTGCAAAAGTGGGCGTGGAGGATAAGGTGGATTTACTGCTTGGCGGTGCAGCCGATTATGTGACCAAACCTTTTGACACGAAAGAACTGCTTGCGCGCATCGCCGTACAGCTTCGAAATGCCGCTGCAGCTGGTGTTGGTATGAGATTGGAATATGGGGATATTGTTATGGATTCCAGCACACACAGCGTCCATGTGTGCGGTCAGTCAGTGCGCCTGACCAGGACGGAGTATGCAATCTTAAAACTGCTGCTGCAGAATCCCTCTCAGGTCGTCACAAAGACGCTGCTGCTTGATAAGATCAGCGAGGAAACACCGGACTGCATGGAAAGTTCCCTGCGGGTGCATATCAGCAATCTGCGGAAAAAGCTGCGGGATATCGGTGAAAAGGACTATATCGAATCCGTCTGGGGGATTGGATTCAAAATGAATGAAAATTAACGATATGATCTTAACAATTTCTTTACACTTTCCTTAACAGGTTTCTTAACAAAGTATCTGTAAAATACAGATTGTAAGGGACAATTATAATGAGAGTTCCCTGAGAAACTATATAAGGAAGGAGTCGCAACTATTCGAAACGACATTTTATAGGATTTTGAACAGTTGCAAGTGTAACATTATGGAGTATGTATTGACTACCAGTGCTTTGAGTAAGCATTATAAGCATTTCAAGGCACTAAACGGACTCGACATGCATGTTCCCAAAGGGGCAATCTACGGCTTTGTTGGGAAAAACGGCGCCGGAAAAACCACGTTGATCCGGCTGATCTGCGGGCTGCAAAAGCCTACATCGGGCGGATTTGTACTATACGGGGCAAAAAATACGGAAATTGCATTCCAAAATGCCCAGCGCAGAATCGGGGCGGTCGTGGAGACACCATCAATCTACCTGAATATGACAGCGGAGGAGAATCTGAAGGAGCAGTATCGTATCATAGGACTTCCGTCTTTTGAGGGTGTTTCGGAACTTTTGGAACTGGTGGGAATTGGGGATACTGGCAGGAAAAAAGCGAAAAACTTCTCGCTTGGCATGCGCCAGCGGCTTGGAATCGCCATTGCACTCTGCGGGGATCCGGATTTTCTGGTCCTGGATGAACCAATCAATGGTCTTGACCCGCAGGGGATCATCGAGATGCGTGAACTGATTCTCAAATTAAACAGGGAACGGGGCATTACCGTGCTGATTTCCAGCCATATCCTGGACGAGCTCTCACGCCTTGCTACACATTATGGTTTTATTGACAGAGGGCATATCGTGAAGGAAATCAGCGCGGAGGAATTGGAGGCTGCATGCCGGAAATGCGTGCGCGTGGAAGTGTCAAACGTAAAATTCTTTGTGCAGGCAGCTGACCGTATGCAGCTGGAATACCGTATTCTCTCGGAATCTATGGCAGATATTTATGGGAAGGTACCTATTACACAATTAATCTTAAACCTTGCAAACGAAGGCTGTGAAGTATTGTCCATTCATGAGCGGGATGAGAGTCTTGAGAGCTACTATGTCAGCCTGGTCGGAGGAGGTGACAGCCATGAGTAAGTTGTTGTATGCAAATTTTGTACGCTTAAAATATAATACCTGCTTCTGGGTGATTCTGATTGGTATGTCTGCAATCGGTGTGATTTTGCCTGTGAGTACCTTTAAGAATATGCAGCGTTTTCCGGATTATGCAGTACCTTTGGAAAATTCGTTTACTTCCTATATTCCGCTGATTGTGATTTTTGCCGCTGCCTTTTGCAGTCTGTTTATCGGAACAGAATACAGCGATGGGACGATCCGGAATAAAGTGATCATTGGACATAGAAGAGCAGATATTTACCTGTCTAACCTGATTGTCTGCTATGCGGCGGAATGTATTATGTGCTTTGCCTTTATAGCTGCAAACCTTTGTGTCGGAATTCCATTGCTTGGTTTTTTCCAGTGCGGACTGGGTATTATACTGGGGTATGCAGGGTGTGCTTTTGTGCTGTGCGCTGCGGTTACGGCACTCTATACATTGATTGCCATGTTAAGCCAGAGCAAGGCAGTGGCGGCGGTGATCTGTATTTTAGGGATTTTTTTCATGATTTTTGGCGGCGCTTATATCAATGCAATGATTACGGCACCGGAGGTCTATGAGGCTTATACCTATATCGATTCTGACGGAAATATTGAGGAGTCAGAGGCGATGCCCAATCCGCATTATATCAGCGGAAACAAGCGCGTCGTCTATGAATTTTTAAATGAGTTTTTACCAGGAAATCAGACAGTACTGCTTTGGGAAGGTACGGCTGTCCATTTATGGCAGATGTCGCTGTATTCCGGTATCATAGCAGTGGTCGTGACGGGGGCTGGTATCTTTGTCTTTTGTGAGGAGGATATTAAATAAGGAGTAACGCAGGGAGGATCGTATGGAAATATGGCTGTTGGTTCTGGTAGGTTTTCTTTTGATTATAGTAGTGATGTTATGGCTAAAAATAATCCTTATGCGAAAGTCAGCAAAGGAGATTTCCACGGCTTTTGCCAAGCGGCTTGCTACAGAAACCAACACATTGATCGACATTTCCAGCCATGACCGATATATGTGCAGTCTGGCGGCAGATATCAACACACAGCTAAGGGAACTGCGCAGGGAGCGGCTGCGCTATCAGCAGGGGAATGTGGAAATTATGGATTCTGTCACCAATATTTCCCATGATCTGCGCACGCCGCTGACTGCTGTCTGCGGTTATCTTGACCTGCTTCGGAAGACAGACCAGCCGGCAGATGCCATACGTTATCTGGATATTATGGAGGAACGCATTGACACTTTAAAGCAACTAACAGAGGAGTTGTTTGGATATTCGGCAGCAGTCTCCACGATCAGTGCGGCTTCGTTGGAAGCGGTCGCATTAAACAGTGCATTGGAGGAAAGTATTTCAGCTTATTATGCCGCTATGAAAAAGCGTCAGATCACGCCAGAGATCAAGATGCCGGAGACAAAGATTATCCGTCAGCTGAACAGAGGTGCGTTGTCCCGCATTTTTGGAAATATCATCAGCAATGCATTGAAATACAGTGACGGCGATTTCAAGATTACTTTGTCAGAGCAGGGGGAGATTCTGTTTGCCAATCATGCGGCTGCTCTGGACGAACTGCAGGTCATGCGGCTGTTTGAACGCTATTATACAGTGGAAACTGCTGCGAAATCAACCGGACTGGGACTTTCGATCGCAAAGGAGCTTACAGAACAGATGAACGGGACGATTGAGGCGCAGTATGAAGACGGAGTGCTGTGTATTTGTATTCGGTTTAAAAAAATATGCAGAATAAACGCATGAACAAAAATAAATGAATTTTCTCCACTTTTTTGTCACAATTCCTATTAAAATCTGACACTGTACAATTGACGGATAGTTTGATATACTGATATAGCTTATCGGAAGTGACCATTGCGCCGCAAATCCGAATAAAAAAAGTTGGAAAGGGGAGATTCCTATGCAGCAGCAAAATGCTGTATTCCCGGCTAATCCTGTGTATTATAGCGATATAGACGCAACCGTTTGGAGTTATATTTCTTTTGGCAGTTATCCACAGACGGAAGTGACAGGGGTGGATCTGACGCCCGAAATTACAGAGGGCAATTATGACCAGTACGGCGACGTCTGGGTAGCTGGTGCAAGGTATCGCAGGATCAGCAGGGATGACACAGTCGATAATAAATTTTTCGGGGAAAATGATTTCCGCTATTTCAAGTGGGAGGATATCCGGTGGAGGGTACTCTGGAATGACGGAAAAACGCTGTTTGTGTTATCAGATAGAGGGCTGGACAACAGGGAGTTCAGTAAAGTTTATGACAGGTCTGATCCATGGGAGACCTGTCCTCTGCGCAAGTGGCTGAACAGTGATTTTTATAATATGGCATTTGATGATAAAGAGCGGGAAAGCATTGTATTACAGGATATATCCCAGGCTCCTGATTGGTTCAACGCGTATCGGAGGAGTGGCAATGATACCAGGGATAGGATTTATCTGTTGTCGATCGCAGAAGCGACCAATCAGGCCTATGGATTTCGCGGGAACTGGGAAGATCCGGAACGGAACTATATGGAGGAATCCAAAAGCCGGAGGCTGAAAGCGAGCGATTATGCCCATGTAATGGGAGCTTGGATTGATACACACTATAAAAAGTATCGGAAAAACTGTAAATGGTGGCTTCGTACCTCCTGTGTGTATACCAAAGAAGGTTCAAAGGTTATAGAAGACGGAACTATATGCGGGGTCGGTTATACTCCTTATATGTATCAGGGAGCGGTGGTACCGGCGATGCATATTAAATTAGATTCTGACAAATGGTCTGTGATCGAACTGCCGGACAGTGAAAAGCCCCACAGACCGCCTGCTGTCATCTGTCTGTGATACAGGTATGAAACGCTTTGCAATACAGTTTTTTATTCATGCGTTTATTCTGGTTTACAGATAAATAAAATTGTAATTCTGGTATGTTTGTGGTATACTAAAACAAATCGGGATCGGAGGTTTATTGTGAATGGGAAAAGATACCCAGCAGGTAATGCCTGTCAATTCGAAGGCTAAGGACACTTTCTTCAAGAAAGTATATGAGAGTGAAGAGCGCCAAAGGGAGCTTATATCCTTTCTGCTTGGGATAGAAGGCCGGGATATATCTCTTGCCAATGTGCGGCCTGTACTATTTGGTAATAGGGAAAATGATTTTTCATGTGTATGCGATGGTGTGATTTATGTTCTGACAGAAGAACAGTCGTCAGTGTCGCCGAATATAGCGTATCGTCTGCTGGAGTATGCCGTGGCAGGACTTCGTGCAATGTCAGACAGTGAGGAACTCTTATATAGCAGAACTCGTGTTTGCTTTCCTGTCCCGAAACTCTATGTGCTGCAGGTGGGGCTTGAGAAAAAACCGAGTCAGCTGCCAGAGTGTTTACAATATGACATACATCTGAGTGATTCATACCTGTCTGTCGCTGAGAAATATGGGGTAGATGCACCAAAGCCTGATTTGGAGGCAATAGTCCATGTGTATGATTTCAGGATGCTTCTGGACGAGATACTGGCGTATATCGAAGACGGAGTGCTGCCTGAACGGTTTGCAGCGTATGATAATAGCATGAGGAATTATGCCTTGGTGGCAAATGGAATAACATACATGCAGTGCACATTAATGGATAATAAGTGCATAAAACCAAAGAATGTGGCAGACGTTGCGGAGTATCTATCATTATTATTGAACCGTGGGGTATTTGTGGATTTGTTATCTGATAAGGAGGTATGTGATATGACAATGGCACAGTTTTCGAGAGACACGATGCTAATTTACCAAGGCCGTGAAGAAGGCCGTGAAGAAGGCCGGTTATTGTACTTAGTCAAAACAATATACAAGAAAATGTTAAAGGGTAAGACAAGTGAAGAGATTTCTGATGAAATGGAAGAAGATATCGTGTTGATCGAGCAGATAAAGCAGGCAATAATTAGTTATAAGGAAGATAAAGAGGTTGATGATTTCGATGCAGAGCAGGTGTTAGCATATTACAGGAACTAGTGCTTTCAGCTCAATCAGGTGATAGAATAAACAGAAATACTAAAAAATTTATCGGTAAGATTTGCTTTGATTTTTAATACAAATGTGTTAAAATATTGAAGAGTAAAAACGGGCGGACAGTTTTCTCTGCCCGTTTTTCAGTCTTTTGAAATGAAAGAAAATCCAAGGGATTAAAATACAGAAAGATGAGGTTACTATATGGCTGGAATGACACCGATGATGCAGCAGTACGTGGAGACGAAGAAGCAGTATGGAGACTGCATTCTTTTTTACAGACTCGGTGATTTTTATGAGATGTTTTTTGAGGATGCAAAGCTTGTGTCCAAGGAGCTGGAACTGACACTGACAGGAAAGGACTGCGGTATGGAGGAGCGTGCTCCCATGTGCGGCGTGCCTTACCATGCTGTAGACGGCTATTTGAACAGACTGGTATCAAAAGGATACAAGGTTGCCATCTGCGAACAGGTGGAAGATCCCAAGCTTGCAAAGGGGCTGGTGAAGCGGGAGGTAATCCGCATTGTCACGCCAGGGACAAACTTAAATGTCCAGGCGCTTGAAGAATCCAAAAATAATTATATTATGTGCATTGCGCAATTTCCGAACAAAATAGGAATCGCTGTAGCAGACGTGACGACAGGTGACTTTTACATGACAGAAGTCGAGGGGCTCACAAAGCTTACCGACGAACTTTATAAATATATGCCGACAGAGATCATATGCAATGATGCGCTGATGATGAGCGGAGTTGATGTTGACGACCTCAAAAACCGCCTTAAAATAGCCGTTTATCCATTGGAACCGTGGTATTTTGACGAGGACGGCTGCCGGAAATGTCTGATGGAGCACTTTAAAGTAACGACGCTTACAGGACTTGGCCTGGAGGATTTCCCATCAGGTCTGATCGCATCCGGTGTGCTGATGCAGTATTTATTGGAAACGCAGAAGACGCAGCTTTCGCATATCACGCATATCACCCCTTATCTGGCAAGCCGTTTTATGCTTCTTGACAGCTCCACGAGGCGCAATCTCGAACTGACAGAAACCCTTCGCGAAAAGCAGAAACGCGGCTCCCTTCTGTGGGTGCTTGACAAGACCAGGACCGCAATGGGTGCCAGACAGCTTCGGACGGATATCGAGCAGCCGATCGTCAATATGGAGAGCATCAATGACAGGTTAGATACGATCGAACAACTCTGCAAAAATACTGTGTCAAGAGATGAGATCAGAGAGTACCTAAATCCTATTTATGATATGGAACGTCTGCTTGGACGTGTAAGCTATAAGTCGGCGAACCCAAGAGACTTGATCTCGTTTGCCAATTCTATGGAGATGCTTCCGCATATCAAAACGGTTCTGAAAGACTTTGACGCGAAGCTTTTGCGGGAGATTGACGAGCAGATTGATGGATTGGAAGACTTGTATGAACTCATTCAAAATTCAATCTGTGAGGAGCCTCCGATATTGATTCGGGAGGGAGGCATTATCAAAGAAGGTTTTGACGCAGATATTGACCACCTGAGAAAAGCAAAGACAGACGGGAAGAACTGGCTTGCACAGCTTGAGGAGGAAGACAGGGAGCGGACAGGCATCAAGAACCTTAAGATCAAATATAATAAGGTTTTCGGTTATTATTTTGAAGTTACAAATTCTTTTAAAAATCTTGTGCCTGATGATTATGTGAGAAAACAGACGCTTGTCAATGCGGAGCGTTACACGACGGCGAGATTAAAGGAGCTTGAGGACACGATCCTCAATGCGGAGGACAAACTCAATGTACTGGAGTATGACCTGTTCTGCAAAATCCGGGACGATATCGCAGCGCAGCTGGAACGCATTCAAAAGACAGCAAAAGCCGTGGCAAGGCTTGATGTGTTTGCATCTCTTTCTGTTGTCGCGGAACAGAATCACTATGTCAGACCAATGCTGAATGATAAGGGAATCATCGATATCAAAGAGGGCAGACACCCTGTTGTGGAAAAGATGATTGACCATGATATGTTTGTGTCAAACGATACGTTTCTGGACAACAATCATCACTGTATCGCGGTGATCACGGGTCCTAATATGGCGGGAAAATCCACTTATATGCGTCAGTCCGCTCTGATTGTCCTGATGGCACAGCTTGGAAGCTTTGTGCCGGCAAAGAGCGCGGATATCGGTATTGTGGACAGAATTTTCACCAGGGTGGGCGCCTCGGACGATCTGGCGAGCGGACAGAGTACGTTCATGGTGGAGATGAATGAGGTTGCCAATATCCTGCGCAATGCCACGCCAAAAAGTCTGCTGGTGCTCGACGAGATTGGGCGCGGCACTTCTACGTTTGACGGGCTGAGCATTGCATGGGCGGTTATCGAACATATCAGCAATAAGAAGATCCTCGGCGCCAAGACGCTGTTTGCAACGCATTATCATGAGTTGACAGAGCTTGAGGGAAAGATGAACAATGTCAATAATTACTGTATTGCGGTCAAGGAAAAGGGCGATGATATTATATTCCTGAGAAAGATTATCAAGGGCGGCGCAGACCGGAGCTACGGCATACAGGTTGCAAAGCTTGCAGGCGTGCCGGACATGGTGATTGACCGCGCCAAGGAGATCGCGGAGCAGCTTAGCGACAACGATATTACGGCGAAGGTACAGAGTATTGCTGTTGACACAAAAGCAGAAAAGAAAAAGCCGAAACACTATGATGATGTGGATTTAGGACAGATGTCATTGTTTGATACAGTCAAGGACGAGGACATTGTAAATGAACTGAAGGAGATTGACATCTCGAACCTGACACCGCTCGATGCGTTGAATACATTGTACCGATTACAAAATAAACTGAAAAACCGGTGGTGATACTACTGTGAAAAGGGAATGAGATTTACACTATGATATACTATGACATTACATATGCCGATGAAACATTTGATGTGGAAAAGTGCCGCGAGTCAGCACAATCAGGATATGCTCCCGCGCAGTACAACTATGCTGTCTGTTATTCCAGGGGGATTAAGATCGGGCAGGATCTGAAACAGGCGGCATACTGGTATGAAAAAGCCGCTGAACAGGGGAATGTCACAGCACAGGGCATATTGGGCAATCTCTATTTCTACGGCAATGGTGCAGATCGGAATTTGAAACAGGCGGTATATTGGTATGAAAAAGCTGCAAAACAGGGCGATGAAATCGCACAGTACAATCTTGGGAATAGCTATGAATTTGGTGAAGGCGTAGAGCAGGATTTCGTGCAGGCGGTATACTGGTATCAAAAAGCTGCCGAGCAAGGAAACGCTCCGGCGCAGACTGCACTGGGCTGCTGCTATTATAATGGTGAAGGCGTGGAGGAGGATTCCCAGCAGGCAGTATACTGGTATCGAAAAGCTGCTGAACAAGGCGATCCCGAGGGACAGCGTTTTCTAGGAAAGAGTTATGCGGACGGTGAAGGCGTGGAGGAGGATTCCCAACAGGCAGCGTATTGGTACACAAAGGCTGCTGAGCAGGGGGACGCAGATGGACAGTATTATCTCGGGAAATGTTATGCAAGAGGGAATGGCGTGACGCAGGACTTAGGGCGTGCTGCATACTGGTATCAAAAGTCAGTCGAACAGGGTAACGCCAATGCCCAAAGGGAACTGGGGTTCTGCTATTTTCATGGCGAGGGTATTGAGAAGAATCTGGAACAGGCAGTCATGTGGTATACTAAGGCAGCAGTTCAAGGGGATTGCCATTCGCAGGCTATTTTGGGATTGTGTTATCAAGAAGGGATGGGTGTGAAAGCGGATCTGTCCACGGCGATACAGCTGCATACCAAAGCAGCACAGCGCGGAGATCCCATTGCGCAAATTAATTTAGCCCTGTGCTACATGAACGGAACTGGCGTGGCGCAGGACGACCAACAGGCATTTTATTGGCTGTATAAGGCGGCGGTATGGGGCGATGTAGACGCACAATGTTATGTGGGGTTTGATTATGCCACCGGCACTGGCGTAGAACAGGATATGGAGCAGGCGGCATACTGGTACCGAAAAGCTGCCGGGCAGGGCAGTCAAAATGCCATCGACGCGCTGAGACAGCTTGGACTATAAGATTAAGAGGAAAGGAACGAGCAGCTATGGCAGAGATTCATGTGCTTGATGATGCTACAATTGACAAGATCGCAGCCGGGGAGGTAGTAGAGCGCCCCGCCAGTGTGGTCAAGGAGCTGGTGGAGAATGCCTTTGACGCAGGCGCGCGCGCTGTCACAGTCGAGATCAAGGACGGCGGGATAGAGTTTATCCGTGTGACAGATGACGGTTCTGGCATTGAGCATGACCAACTGCGCAATGCATTTATGCGCCATGCGACGAGCAAGATCAGCTCGGTTGTTGACCTGATGAGTCTGCACAGCATGGGATTTCGCGGGGAGGCACTTTCAAGCATAGCCGCAGTGTCAAAGGTCGAGATTGTCACCAAGACAAAGGCTGACATGACAGGGACACGCTTCTGCATGGAAGGTGCAAAGGAGACTGTGTTTGAGGAGATCGGCGCGCCTGACGGCACGACTTTCATGGTGCGGAACCTGTTTTTTAACACCCCTGTAAGGCGCAAATTTTTGAAAACGGCAATGACAGAGGCAAGCTACATCACGGACTTACTGGAGCACATGGCTTTGTCAAGACCGGAAATTTCGTTTAAATATGTGATCAATGGACAGACAAAATTTTACACAAACGGTGATGGGGATCTGAAGGCGATCATCTACCGCATTTTCGGCAGGGATATTGCCAATGAAATGATGGAATTTCACTCTGTTGATGGAGATGTCATATTGGAGGGGTTTCTCGGCAGGCCGACTTTGAACCGTGCAAACAGAAATTTTGAGAATTATTTTGTAAATAACAGGTATATTAAAAGTAAGATTATTTCGAAAGCAATTGAGGAGGGATACCAGTCCTACATGATGCAGCACAGATATCCGTTCTGTGTCGTACATATTACTGTTCCAACGGAGAATGTGGACGTGAATGTCCACCCGACCAAAATGGAGGTACGTTTTTCCAACCAGAACAGTATCTACAAGCTGATTGCCGAAAATGTGGCGGACTTTTTAACCCGACAAGAGATGATACCAGATGCAACGCTTGGACCAGACAAGAAAATAACGAAAAAGGATAAGAAAGCGGAGAAAATAGAGGCGCCAGAGCCATTTGAAAAAGAGCGCAGACTTGCAGAAGAGACAAATACACAGGCTTCGGCGTCATATATTCTAAAAGAGGACACTGGATATAACAATTCCCACAGCAGCTATAATTATGATGGCATTGCGGACTCAAAGAACAAGACAGGCGAATTTTTGTCAAACAATAATATTACGTATAATCGTGAGGAAAACAAAAAAGACGATAAATGTGACAGCTTTTTTGTGGATAACAGGGAAAAAAATGTGCTCTCTGAATCCACAGCGGAGACTAGTCAGGCAAAGCAAAACACCATTATAGGAAAAATATTGGGTACATCGCACAAAGAGATAGATGCAAGGAATTATGGAGTGATCAAGTCAAAGGACCAGATCATCGTCGAGAAACCGGAGCAGTTGAACTTCTTTGATGAGAAGATCTTGACAAGAGAGGCAAAGCAGGAATACCGTATTGTCGGACAAGTGTTTAATACTTATTGGATTATCGAATATCGCGACAAAATGTTGATGATTGACCAACATGCTGCACATGAAAAGGTGAAGTATGAACAGATATTGAGCAAAGTGGAAAATAATGAGGTCTATACACAAGTATTGACTCCGCCAGTCGTTATTAGTGTTACCTCAAAGGAGGCCGCTCTAATCAACAGTTATGAGCAGTATTTTAGGGAACTTGGCTTTGAAATCGAAGATTTTGGCATGAATGCGTTTGCCATCAGGGGCGTTCCGCTTGACTTGTTCGGTCATAATATTAAGGATCTTTTTGAGGAGGTATTGACTCAGATGTCCGAGAGCCCGGTGCGCGGTGTGCCGCAGATCATACGGGAAAAGATCGCGTCAATGGCGTGCAAGGCGGCTGTCAAGGGTAATAATTCGTTGTCTTATGAGGAAGCTGACAAATTAATTGAACAACTGTTGGAACTTGATAACCCATATAACTGTCCACATGGAAGACCGACAATTATCTCTATGTCAAAATATGAAATTGAGAAAAAATTCAAACGGATCGTGTGAGACAGTGTTCTTGGACTGCCGATCAACAAGAAAAAAGAGGAAGTGCGAATAAGGAATAATATGAAAAAGAATATTTTTATGTTTAAGAAGACTTCTCCAATTGAGAAGGAATTGAACAATATTATTAAAAAAGAAGCAAAACTTACAAAACATGCAGAACAGTATCAGCCTGCGGCATGGAGGGAGACATTAGAACAGAAGATTCCGTCCAAAGTGTATACAAACCTTCAGTTAACGTTTTGCAAGGCATTTAAACTAATATTTGAAAAAGGGACAGCCCTGATCGAAAAGACTTATTCTAAAAACGAGATGGAAAAGGATTTTCAGGTACACGATTATGCTGTTGATCTGAAAGGTGGAAAGAAAGAGCTCCGCCAATTAAAAGCAGATGTCAACCGCGGAAATTTTGTCAATCTGGCTGTCAGCACAGTGGAGGGTGTCGGATTGGGCGTATTGGGAATTGGGCTCCCTGATATTGTGCTGTTTCTGTCAGTTATCCTCAAAGGTACTTATGAAACAGCTGTTCAGTATGGGTTTTCCTACGATACGCCATTTGAAAGAATGTTTATATTGAAACTGTTGCAGGCTTCCATGTCAAAGGGGGAGCAGTGGATCAAATGCAATCAGGCGGTTGACAATTATCTTGCTCCGAATAGTGTTTCGCAGGAAATCAGGTTTCAGGAACAGATCAAACAGACAGCAGATGCTTTTGCGGTGGATATGCTTCTTGCCAAGTTTGTGCAGGGAATTCCCATCGCCGGGATTCTCGGCGGCATCAGCAATCCCATATATTACAGACGTATTCTGTATTATGTGCAGTTAAAGTATCAAAAGCGTTATCTGCTGCAAAAAGATCAGGAAAGAGTGAAACAGGGACAGATATGAACAATCCATTAATTATACTGACTGGTCCAACAGCAGCCGGCAAAACAAAACTTTCCATAGAGCTTGCAAAGACCATAAATGGTGAGATTATCTCTGCGGATTCCATGCAGGTATATAAGCATATGAACATCGGTTCCGCTAAGATACGACCAGAAGAAATGCAGGGGGTAAAGCATTATCTGGTTGATATCCTTGAGCCGACAGAAGATTTCAATATTGTACTGTTCCAGAAATACGCGAAGCAGGCAATCACGGAAATATATGAAAAAGGGAAAGTCCCGATCATTGTAGGAGGCACAGGATTTTATATCCAGTCAGTGCTCTATGATATTGATTTTCAGGAGGGCGATGAGGACACATCGCTCCGGACAGAACTGGAACAGCTTGCACGCGACAAAGGTGTGGAGTATCTTCACAATATGTTGAAGGCATGTGATCCCAAAGCTGCGCAGGAAATCCATGCAAACAATGTCAAGCGGGTGATACGTGCGATAGAATTTTACCGTCAGACGGGCAGTAAAATCTCGGAGCACAATGAGACAGAACGCGAAAAGAAATCTGCATATGATTCCTGCTATTTTGTTCTCACAGACAAGCGGGAAAGGCTTTACGAAAAGATTGACCAGCGTGTGGATCGTATGATGGAAGCGGGACTTGTCAACGAGGTAAAGCAGCTGATGAACATGGGATGCAAAAGGGACTCGACCGCCATGCAGGGGCTTGGTTACAAGGAAATCATCTCGTATCTAGTGGGTGAGATCACGCTGGAGGAGGCAGTCTATATCATCAAACGGGATACACGCCATTTCGCAAAGCGGCAGTTGACATGGTTCCGGCGCGAACGGAATGTAATTTGGATCAATAAAGATAAATTTGCATATGATGACGAAAAAATGTTAAACTATATAAATAGTTTCTTGAGGAAAAATCAACCATGAAAAAAGCATTTCATATATTTGGATTTGAGAATGAACTGCTTCCGATGGATTATCGGCTTTAATCATCATGATATCATTTCCTGTGCTGGGGAAGGATTAAATCTAAATTGTTTCAACATTTAAAGAAAAAACAGGAATTAGCGAACAATTCCCAAGAAAAGGAAATAAAGCTTGAAAGAAGGTCACTTTCAAACTATTGATTGGTACGCGTGCCAGAGCACGCAGGGGGATAAAAAATGAAAACACCAAATGAAGGATGCACAACAGTGCAAAATATGTACAGAGAACTCGGAATTTCAGACAAGGTATACCATTTCAGCAAAGAGATCCTAGATCATCTAAAATCACGCTTTGACGAGATTGACCAAACTGCGGAATACAACCAGCTAAAAGTTCTAAAGGCAATGCAGGACAATAAAGTCAGCGAGGCTTGTCTGTCGGGGACGACGGGATATGGTTATAATGACCTTGGCCGGGAAACCTTAGAGGCCGTATATGCATCAATTTTCCACACGGAGGATGCGCTTGTCAGACCACAGATTACCTGCGGAACACATGCATTAGCATTAGCACTCATGAGCAATCTTCGCCCTGGAGATGAGCTATTCTCTCCGGTGGGAAAACCTTATGACACACTTGAGGAAGTGATTGGAATCCGTCCATCAAAGGGTTCCCTTGCGGAGTATGGCGTTTCTTACAGACAAGTGGATCTGCTCACAGACGGCAGTTTTGACTATGACAATATTCAAAAATCAATCAACGAAAAGACAAAGCTTGTCACCATACAACGCTCCAAGGGATACCAGACAAGACCTACGCTTTCTGTGGCAAGGATTGGTGAATTGATCACATTCATCAAGAAAATCAAACCTGATGTCATCTGTATGGTAGATAATTGTTACGGAGAATTCGTGGAACGTATCGAACCTACAGATGTGGGAGCAGATATGGTCGTTGGCTCTTTGATCAAGAATCCAGGCGGCGGTCTTGCACCGATAGGCGGCTATATCGCGGGAAAAAAGGAGTGCGTTGCAAATGCGGCATACAGGCTAACTTCCCCTGGATTGGGCAAGGAGGTTGGCGCTTCCCTTGGAATTCTCAGGGATTTCTACCATGGGCTTTTTCTTGCCCCAACAGTGACAGCTGGTGCGTTGAAAGGTGCAATTTTTGCGGCAAATATTTATGAAAAACTTGGATTCAAAGTCGTTCCTGACAGCACGGAATCACGGCATGACATTATACAGGCTGTCGAGTTTGGATCGGCAGCCGGGGTAATTGCTTTCTGTAAGGGAATACAGGCAGCAGCCCCGGTTGACAGCTTTGTGACACCGGAACCATGGGATATGCCCGGATATGACAGTCAGGTCATCATGGCGGCAGGAGCGTTTGTGTCAGGTTCTTCGATCGAGCTCAGTGCAGATGGTCCGATCAAGCCTCCGTATGCTGTATATTTTCAAGGCGGACTCACTTATGAGCATGCACAGTTTGGCATCATGAAAACGCTTCAAAGTGTGGTCGATGCAGGAATTGTCCAGATTTAAAAAGTATAAATATTTTCATAAATTTTCCTAAACAGGAAATATGTCGAAAAAAAACTAATCTTTTTTATGTACAGACTTGATTTAGTGTGGTAAGAT
>JAIEEY010000368.1 GCA_029067205.1 Lachnospiraceae bacterium | reverse complement strand
AACGTCACCTGCTCCAAGCCGATACAATTACGGAAAGCGCGGCTTTCGATGCACTTTAACGATCGCGGAAGCTTGATGTCCACGATGCCCCGCATATCATAAAAGCTGCTTTTGGCGAGGACTTCGATTCCATCCGGCACTTCCATATGTTTGATATTTACCCGAAACCGGACGAGACTTCTGCCCTCCAGCTCCATCATACGCAGAACGATATCGTTCACAACCAGTCTGATCAGACGAGGCACCTCGAATTCCCCTGCGGCAACTTCCACTACATTTGGTATACAGAAGGATTCTCCATCGGCATAACCTATCTCCCTCACCCGTCCGCACCCGGTAAAAACATCGCAGATACAGCGCTCATCCAACTCCCGGGATATCACAAGCTTTTCAAGCGATATCCCATTTGCCAGCGCCTCCATGCCAAGCCATTTTACGCCCGGTATCTGCACCTCCTGCAGACTGTCACAGTACAAAAAGGCGCATTCCCCCAGCTCTTTGACAGAGGGCGGCAGAATTGCCTGTCGCAGCGCATGGCAGCGGTGAAATGCATAGCGCCCGATATAGGATACCCCGTCTGGAATCACAACCTCCTCCAACTTCCGGCAGCCCTTAAAGGCATCTCCCATAATGCAGTCCAAACCAGATGGCAGCACCACTTTTTTCAAGGAGACACAGCCCTTAAACGCTCCCTCTCCAATCGTTTGGATTCCCTCCGGAACCTGCAGCACTTCCTCCCGCCCTGTATAACGTATCAACACTCCATTTTCAATCTGATAATATTCCACTTTTATACCCCTTGCGTGCCCCACACGCATACCAATCAATCGTTTGAAAGTGAACTTTTTTCAAACTTGTCTGCAAAAATCAGCGCGATCACTTCCCGCAGCTCCTCCAGACTTCCGCTCCCAAACAACCTTTCCTTGTACCGCTTTGTCCCTTTTCGCTTCTTCATCATATAAGAGGCAAGTTTTTTCATATAGCTTAATGTAAATGTTTCCTCATAATGCCGCGTGGTCAGCTCCAACTGCTCTGTCAAAACCTGATGTGCCGTCTTCCCACAAGATTTACCAGTCAGTTCACGGAATATAAAAGGATTCTCCAATCCGTAACGCGCAACCATGACCCCGTCCGCCCCTGTACACTCCATCATCCTCAGAGCGTCCTCCGCAGAGAAAATCCCACCGTTTGCAATGACCGGAATCGACACCGCCGCCTTTGCGTGGGCAATCTCCTCCCTATGCGGCTCTCCCTCATACATCATGCTCCGGCTCCTGCCATGAATCGTGATCATGTCCGCACCCGAGTCCTCACACATTCGTGCAAACTCCGCGGCAAACAGGTCATCTTCCCGAATCCCGATACGGCATTTCACCGTCACAACCTTTCCGCTTCGCTTACAGCCCCGTATGATTGCTGCCGCCCTCTTAAAATCCTGCATCAGCGCACTTCCCTCACCGCTTTTGAACACATTCGGAACCGGGCAGCCCATATTGATGTCAATGATATCAAAATCCTTCAAAAGCGCGCTTTTTGCCATGCGTTCCATCACTGCCGGATTGCCTCCGAGAAGCTGGACTGCTCTGACAGGCTCGTCCTTTGTCGTCAACAGGAGGCGGTTTGTTGCCCTGTCCTCGTACTTCAGTGCGTTTGCACTGCACATCTCTGTAAAACACAATCCCGCTCCAAGCTCATATGCCAGCATCCGAAACGGGTAACAGGTATATCCTGCAAGAGGAGCCATCAACACATTTGACGGCAGCAGCAGACCGCCCACGCGGATTGGTCTGATGATTCCGGCATGCATTATCTGCGTATCAATTCCCCTTTGATTTTCCATTTTTATACCCCCTGCGTGCTGCAGCACACATACCAATCAATAGTTTGGAAGTGACCTTCTTTCACACTTGTCCTTTTCCCTTAGGCTGTAATCACCTCCGACAGTGCACTGTATAAATCACAATCTAACTCCATCGCCTGCAGCTGCCCCAGCAAATCCGCACCCTCTGCCTCAATTACACCAAATACTCTTTCTTTCAGGTCGTATTCAATTTCTGCGCGGTCCAAAATCTGGAAACATCTGTCAGCCGCGTTGTTTCCAGTGTGTACCCGCTCTTTCAGATACAGGATTACATCTTCATTCACAGGAACATTTTTCATGACAACACAGAACATATGATGCCCATTCTCTTTTTCACTCGCTCTCTTCTCTACGACAAATTCCGTCTCTCTGCCATCTGACACCACTTTTCCCACAACCTGTGCGTCCTTTATTCCGCAAAATGTAATGATAAAATCCCTTTCTGCAGGAATCAGCGACGTCTTCCCTTCCGCACTGCTCATGCGAAAACACCCCTCTTCTTCCTGCCAGCGATAACATGTCCTGACACATCTTTCCCGCTGATAATCGTTTGTACTGTTATCGTCCTCATACAAAGTAAATGCGCCGTCAGCTCCCACATATACATAGATGTGGAGCTGTCTGGGATTCTCATCTGCACTTTCCATATAGTCATCTTGAAATGGGATGACTGCCCCAGCCTTTGCCAGCACAGGAATAGAGGTGAGGTCTCGATACAAGCTCATTTTCCTGCCGCCATGATAACACATACCTGTAAAGATATCGTACCACTCTCCTTCTGGAATCCACGCATCCACCTTTGCCATTCGAAGACCCTTTATACAGGGCGTTGTGACTGCCGCCACCATCAACTCACTGCCAAACAGATACTGATTCGGCACCTGATAAGCTTCGCACATCTTGGGATAAGCGTAATACATGGGCAGAATCATAGGAATTCCCTCTGCATACTGTCTGTAATTCATCGTGTACAGATAGGGAATCATTCTGTGGCGCAGCCTTAAAAAGTCCTCCATCACAGCGCGTATTTCTGGTCTGTATCTCCATGGTTCCTTGGAATTAAAGCGGCTGTTCGTCGAGTGCAGGCGCATAATCGGGGAAAAGACACCAAACTGCACCCACCTTCCGCTCAGCTCATCGTCTTTCACCCCCTGCATATGCCCGCCAATATCATGACTCCACATGCCATAGCCGATATTAGTTGCCGATGCTGTGAAATAAGGCTGAAAATCAAGAGACCTCCACGTCACAATCGTATCTCCTGAGAAACCGATCGGATAGCGGTGGCTTCCTGGTCCTGCATATCTCGAAAACGTCATAGACCGCTTTCCGTCACGCCCATTGTCCAGAAAATGATAGTGATTCAGCATCCACAGCGGGTCAAGCCCTTCCACCTTTGATTCCGTTCCCTGCTGCCAGTCAATCCACCAAAAGTCAACTCCCGCTTCCTCCTGAGGGTGATGCAGAACAGTAAAATAAGCTTCCATAAATTTCTCATCCGATACATCAAAAGCAATCGGCTGCTTGTTCTCCCTGTCCACATCGTCCATTCCCAATGTCTTGCCCATGTCTTCATACATCTCTTCATAAGCCCGCACTCCGTCCGCCGGATGCACATTCAGGGTAACATGAAGGTTCCGCTCATGGAGCCATTTCAGAAAACCCGCTGGATCGGGAAACAGTTCACGGTTCCATGTGTATCCTGTCCAGCCGCTTCCGTACTCTTCCTCCACATCCACCAGATGCCAGTCCATATCAATGACTGCCACAGCAAAAGGAATCTTCTCCAAAACAAAGCGTTCCATCAGTTCCCGATAGCTTTCTTCCGTATATTTGTGGTATCTGCTCCACCAGTTCCCAAGCGCATATCTTGGAACCATGGGAGTTGTCCCGCATAACCGGTAAAAATCCTGTATACACGCAAGATAATCCGTCCCATATCCCCAGAAATACAAGTCCTCCTCCTGCTCCCTGCGCTTCTCAATCCCCCCATCTTTTCTGATAACCAAAGAATTGCTGTCGTCCATTACGGCATAACCCTTTAAGGAAACCAGACCATCTTCAAGCGCGATCGCACCGTCCACGCCGTCGAGCGTCCTTGTCGTTCCTCTCAGTTCACCTTTGTCATTTGTTTTTGTGTTATCTCCATAGTGCCATATAGTTTCTTCCGGCACAAATCCGCCCTCAACTTTTATAAAAAGACCCTCTGGACAAAAACGCTTTTTATCATAACGAAGATGAATCCTGTCCGTAATTATCTCCAAAAAATCCTCTGTATCTGACACCTGATAATCACACACGCCCAAATCTCTGTTCCACACAATCTGCGTTGGTCCGTCCTCAAAGATGCCCTTTTCTGAATATTCCAGTCTGACCAGTCCCGCGGTTAATACACTGATGCGGTAACATGAACCCTTTATGATATTTTCCTCTCTGCACACAGGTGCTGTTTGTATCCGGTAATACTCCTTCATTTTCATACCCTTTCTATTATCTGCGCTCTCTTTGTAAACGCTGGTCATTCTATTTGATCTATTTCATTTACGATCCTTTTTCTTCAAATACATTCTCGCTTCATAAGGACGCAATTCCCCTGTCTGGTCTGTGTCTTGATAATTGCTAACCAGCAGTTCCATATCAGAAATGGCCTCCTCCAGTGAATAACTGACAGTCGTGTCATAAAAATGGCAGATAACGAGAAGTCTAGAATCCGTATTTGTTCTGGTATAAGCAAATACATTTTCGTCATTCTCCAGCAGCATCTGGAAATCACCGTCCACAAATACAGGATACTCCTTGCGCAGCCAAATCAGCTTTTGATAGCAGGAAAAAATGGAATTCTCGTCTCCAATCTGTCCCTCAGCATGAATCTCCTTGTAGTTTGGATTAATCTTCAGCCAGGGCGTCCCATTGGTAAATCCTGCATTTTCGCCGTCATTCCACTGCATCGGCGTCCTTGCGTTATCGCGGCTCTTCGCATAGATAGAACGCATAATCTCCTCTTTGGAATAGCCCTTTTCCAACCGTTCCTGATATAGATTCAGCGTCTCGATATCGCGGTAATCCTCGATTTCGTACTGCACATTAGTCATTCCGAGCTCTTCACCCTGATAAATATATGGTGTTCCCTGCAGCCCATGCAAAAGGATTGCCAGCATTTTTGCCGACTCCACCCGATACTGCCCATCATTTCCCCAGCGAGAGACAATCCTTGGCAGGTCATGATTGTTCCAGAACAGACTGTTCCAACCTTTTCCATATAGTTCCATCTGCCAGCGCTTAAATACTTCTTTCAGTTTCATAAAAGGCAGCGGTGCCAGATCCCATTTCTCTTTTCCTTTAATCTGATCCAAACATATATGCTCAAACTGGAATACCATGGACAATTCGCTGTTATCCGGATTACTGTACAGCTTTGCAAGCTCTGTCGTGGCGCCCCACGCTTCCCCAACCGTGACCAGATCCGCCTTCTGAAACGTCTCCTTACTCAGTTCCCTCAGATATTCGTGAAGCCGCGGTCCATTGTTCGTGATCTTCTTATCGGGCTCTTTTGCAATCTGGTCGATCACATCCAGGCGGAAACCTCCCACACCTTTTTCAATCCACCAGTTGATCATGTCATAAATTTCCTGGCGCAATTTAGGATTTTCCCAGTTTAAATCCGGCTGTTTTGTAGAAAATTGATGGAAATAGTACTGCTGCACCTCTGGAACCCATTCCCACGCGGAACCTCCGAATGCTGCCCGCATGTCATTGGGATACGCTCCCTCCACACCATCCCGCCAGACATAATAGTCATGATATGAATTTTCCCTGCTCTTTTTTGCCTCCTGAAACCAGTAATGCTCATCCGAAGAGTGATTCAGCACCAGATCCATAATGATGCGGATATGATGTTTTTCCGCTTCTCTGATCAGATCCTCCATGTCCGCCAGAGTACCAAACATCGGATCGATATCCCGATAGTCCGAGATATCATACCCATTATCATCCTGTGGAGACTTGCACACCGGGGAAAGCCAGATCGCATCGATCCCTAGCGTTTCCAAATAGTCTAGCTTCGCGATGATTCCCTGCAGATCTCCTATACCGTCTCCGTTGCTGTCCGCAAAGCTGCGTGGATAGATCTGATAGATCACCGCATGCTTCCACCACTTGCGCTCATCTGTTTTGTCATCATTTCTCATCTTACATTTATCCTCCTAATTATGTTAAACATGTCCCACTATACAAAATTCTTCTGCAAAAAACTCCCCAGCCCAGCTTTCTCAATATTGTTCTGAAACAGTTCCTTGCCAGAACAGCTTATTACCATTCGTTCCGATTCTTTTTTCTGACCGACTTCCTCCAGATACCACTCGCAATCAGACTCGGACTCGTATGGCATGGACAAAGTATTCCCTTCCGGAAATGTAATTTCCATGTGATCCTCCAAAAAATCCACTTTTTCCACATCGATCAGGTTGTGATACCGCAGCCTTGCCAACTCACAAGCCAGCAGACAATCCGCGCTCTCTCCCCCATTTCCAAATGTTTCTGCTTTTGCCATCCATTCCTCTTTCTTCCCAAACCAGCACGGCGCATCAATGCGCAATGCCATAGGTATTCTTATGTCATAATACTGTTGGTTTCTCTCACAGCAAAAAACCTGTTCAAAGAAAAGACTAAATATTTCACCGTAACAGAACTCTACCATTCTTGCACCTGTCAGGAGCTTTTGCAGGTTCTGCTTTTCAGCAGCATATTCCTCCCTTAGACTTCCCGCCATAAATATCATGCCTCCTTTAAACAATTCCTTATCAGTTTAACACAATCATTTCGTTATGAAAACCCCCAGAGCGGCTAATCCGTCTGGGGGTGCAGTTCATCACTCTATTATATTAATTCAGTTTCCAGATATCCCTGTTGTACTCCTCAATCGTTCTGTCTGATGAGAAGAAACCTGCCTTTGCGATATTTACAAGCATCATCTTCTCCCACTTTGCCTCATCCTTGTAGTCCTCGAACATCTTATCCTTTGTAGCGATATAGTCCTCAAGATCTAAGAGTGTCATAAACCAGTCTTTGTTGATAAGCTCATTTTTCAATCTGTTCAGGCGCTCCTCATTGCCGACTTTCACCACTTCGCTGCTTGTGATAAAGTCAACTGCCTCTCTGATCACACTGCTCTTGTCATAAAAACTCCTTGCCACATAGTCAGCCTTCGCATAGTGCTCAATCACCTGCTCTGATTTCTCACCGAAGATATAGATGTTGTCATCACCCACAAGCTCATGAATTTCTACGTTTGCACCGTCACTTGTTCCGAGTGTCACGGCACCGTTTAGCATAAACTTCATGTTGCCTGTACCGCTTGCCTCCTTTGATGCCAGTGAAATCTGCTCAGAAATATCACATGCCGGTATGAGCTTCTCTGCGTAGCTTACATTGTAGTTCTCAACCATCACAACCTTCATGTAATCCTTGACATCAGGATCATTGTTCACAATCTCCTCCAGGCACAACAGTAAGTGAATAATATCCTGTGCGATAATGTATGCCGGCGCTGCCTTTGCACCGAAAATAAATGTAATCGGTGTAGAAGGCTTCCTGCCGCCCTTGATCTCCAGGTATTTGTGGATAATGTAGAGCGCATTCATCTGCTGGCGCTTGTACTCATGCAGTCTCTTAACCTGGATATCAAAGATTGACTCTGGATTGATGTCCTGTCCCTCGTTCTCCTTGAGGTATACTGCAAGTTCTTCCTTCTTGGTCTTCTTGATCGCCCTGATTTCTTTCAAGAGTGCTGCATCATCCATGTGCTCCATCAGCTTCTCAAGCTCTGCTGCATCCTTCTTGTAGCCGGCTCCGATTGTCTTGGTAATGCATGCCGCAAGCTCTCTGTTGCAGGACAAAAGCCATCTTCTGAAGGTAATACCATTTGTCTTGTTGTTAAACTTCTCAGGATAGATCTTGTAGAAATTGTTCAACTCTGTATTTTTCAGAATCTCCGTGTGGATCGCAGCAACACCATTTACAGAGAAACCATAGTGGATATCGATATGAGCCATGTGCACACGCATGTTGTCGTCAATAATCTGCACACTGGGATCTTTATACTTAATGGAAGCCCTCTTGTCTAACTCCCAGATGATTGGCATCAGCTGTGGAACGACCTTCTGCAGGTACTTTACAGGCCACTTCTCAAGCGCTTCCGCAAGAATTGTGTGGTTTGTGTATGCACAGGTCTTACTCACAACATCAATCGCCTCGTCCATGTCAAATCCTTCATCCTCTGTGAGGATACGGATCAACTCAGGAATAACCATCGTCGGGTGTGTGTCGTTGATCTGAATCACTGCATGATCATACATCCTGTGAAGGTCATAGCCGTTGTCCTTCATCTCTTTTAAGATCAGCTGTGCGCCGTTGCAAACCATGAAATACTGCTGGTAAATACGGAGCAGATGACCTGCCTCGTCAGAATCATCCGGATATAAGAATAATGTAAGGTTCTTGTCGATATCTGCCTTGTCAAAATCTATGCCTTCCTTCACAATACTCTCATCAATTGTCTCGATATCAAACAAATGAAGCTTATTCATGCCCTGCTCATATCCGATTACATCAATATCGTACAGTCTGGACATCACTTTCTTCTTTCCAAAGTATACAGGAAATGAAATATCTGTCCTAGTAAGCCATGACTGCTCCTCAATCCAGTCATTTTTCTCCGCTGTCTGCTGTCTGTCTTTAAAAACCTGTTTGAACAATCCAAAATGATAATTCAGACCGATACCGTCTCCAGGAAGTCCAAGGCTTGCAATGGAATCCAGGAAACATGCCGCAAGTCTTCCGAGACCACCATTTCCAAGTGATGGTTCTGGCTCAACCTCCTCGATGCGGCTAAGCTCCTTGCCCTCCTCCTTGAGCGCCGTGTTGAGCTCCTCATAGATGCCAAGGTTGATCAGGTTGTTTGACAACAGCTTTCCAATCAGGAACTCAGCAGAGATATAATAAATTTTCTTACTTCCCTTGATCACGCCTTTTCCATTCATCATGTCCTTTGTCATGTTGAGAATCGCGAAATAAAGCTGGCTGTCATCGAGTTCCTAGATTCCCTTTCCATACATTTTCTGTGCTACTGCTTCCAAATTTGCTTTTACGTTCATATGTTTACTCCTTTTCCGCTGCGGCATGCAGCATTTTCATGATACATTGATCGTTTCTTAACGAATTGATGTCAATAAATCGCTTTCATTATTATATTGTCGTGTAACTTTTAAGTTCTTAACATTTTTATGAAATCACATCCAGATATTTAATGCGAATCAATTTGTGGGGCACCACGATATCCTGTCCGCTCCCGCCTTCCATCAACCGCGAGAGCTCTTCCACTGCACTGGCTGCTATTTTCTGAAAATCCTGTCTCACTGTGTGCATCTGTTTTCCCGCGTATCCCATCAGGCTCACCCCGTCGAATCCACACACTGGTCTGTAGATATCCATATCGATCAGCGCTTTCATCGCACCGATCGCCATCAGGTCTGATGCACAGATGATCGCGTCCTTGCTTCCCGCGTACTGCATTGTCAGTTTTCTCGCCTCAAGCTCACTGAAATTTCCTGTTCTGACCAGAACCTTCAATCCCAGCTCATCCGCTAGTCTGTTCATTCCATTCAAGCGCTCTTCTGACACATATCCACTTTTCTTTCCAGATAGATATAAGATTTTTTTGTAAGTTTTTCCCTCCAAAAATTTCTTTGCAACTTCGTACTGCGCCTTTGTATTGTCAATGTGGATACTTGATGTGTTTTCACTGACTCCTGGAGCATCAATCAGCACACTCTTGAACTTACTGCTCTCCACCAGCTGCCTTAATGTGATGTCCTCTTTGGAAATGTCACATATGACCAGACCTTCTATGCCCTGTGACTGAAAATACCGGGTCATCTCCTCTACGTTCATCTCGGCAATCATGGTAAAAAACACAGTAATGATATCCATGCCCTTCTCTTTTGCCTTGTTGATCGCCCCGATAATATACTGCATCGGAATCTCGTCTACTGTCTGTGCATGTCTGTTTGCGTCGAGCACCAGAGCAACCCTCCCCGTCTTCTTGGAGGATAACGCTGAGGCAATGGTATTGGGCACAAATCCAAGTTCTGCAATCGCCGCATTTACCTTTTCCTTTGTCTCATCACTTACATTTGGATAATGGTTCAACACCTTTGAGACTGTCGAAATCGCCACACCTGCCTGTTTTGCCACATCCCTTATGGAAACCAATTCATACATCACCTTCTTTTGCCGCTCTGTTTTAATTTTGAATCTTTGTTGCAAGGATTTTGCCAAGAAAACGTTTTCCAGAAAACGTTTTCTTTATAATACAATAAAAATAACGGTTTGTCTACCGTTATTTTTAATTTTTTCCAATTTTTATTTTTTTATCCCAAAACTCTTTTCAGCGCAGCAATCAATCTGTCCTTCTCAAAGGGCTTTACGATGAAATCTTTCGCACCGTTCTGAATTGCCTGCGCCACCATTGCCTGCTGCCCCATCGCGGAACAGATGATGACTTTTGCATTTGGATCATACTCTTTCATGCGCTTCAATGCATCTACACCATTCATTTCCGGCATGGTAATGTCAAGCATAACAACGTCTGGCTGGAGCTCCATATATTTCTGCACAGCCTCCACACCGTTTCCTGCCTCACCTGCAACTGTATACCCCTCTGGTTCGATCATCTTCTTGATCGTCATCCTCATAAAAGATGCATCATCCACGATTAACACTCTTGCCATCTTTTCCATCTCCTATTCTTAATCTAATACTTATCAACAATTGCAATCACAACCGACCTTGGATACATAACAAACGTATCACTTGTTATCCATTTTGTCAACTCATGATAATCTGTATCTGCTGTATGCTCAAACTCTGTGTTCATGATAACGCGCCACTTTCTGCCAAGCGGAAGGTTCGGAAGCTGTACCTCCACCTTCTCCCAGAACGCATTGACACCGATATAGATGATATCGTCCTCGCGGTTGCCCTCTGTACGCCCGGCAAACATAATGCCGATCGTGCGCGTATCCGGTCCGCAGTTGCTGTTCCATGCCGTCTTATTATGTATGGAAACCTCCGGGAAACCACAGCCGCTTGGTCCGGAACGTCCTCTCAATATTGGATGTTTCTTGCGCAGGCTGATCATGAACTTGCAGAACTCGAACATCTCATTATACTCTTCTTTGCGGTTCCAGTCAAGCCATGATATGATATTGTCCTGACAGTATGCGTTGTTGTTGCCAAACTGCGTGTTGCAGAATTCGTCTCCTGCGAGAAACATCGCAGACCCCCTGCTGCACATCAGTATCGCAAATGCATTTTTACGCAGACGGTTTCGCAAAGTCAGCACTTCTGGATTATCTGTGTCTCCCTCCACACCGCAGTTCCAGCTATTGTTGTCATTCGCCCCGTCCGTATTGTTCCAGCCGTTCTTCTCATTGTGCTTATAATTGTATGCATACATATCGTACAGCGTAAAACCGTCGTGACAGTTTAAGAAATTGACCGTAGCATTCTCACCGCGGTTCTCCTTCCCATAGAGATCAAGGGAACCCGTGATACGGTTGATCGCTGCCTGCGCCATACCATAGTCGCCTTTCAGGAAGCATCGCATATCATCGCGGTATCTTCCATTCCACTCTGCCCAGCGGTTCCATGAAGGGAAACTTCCCACCTGATAAAGTCCGCCGGCATCCCACGCCTCAGCGATCAGCTTCACACTTCCAAGCACTGGATCAAACGCAAGACTCTGCAGAAGCGGCGGCTTGCTCATCGGGGAACCGTCCTCATTTCGTCCCATGATGGAAGCAAGGTCAAAACGGAAACCGTCCACTCTGTAAGACACAACCCAATAACGCAGACATTCTAGGATAAACTGCTGCACAATCGGGTGATTACAGTTCATAACATTGCCGCACCCGCTGAAATTGTAATACGTTCCATCGGGAGTCAGCATATAATAAATGTTATTGTCAATTCCCTTAAAGGAAAAACACGGTCCCAGCTCATTGCCTTCTGCTGTATGGTTAAACACAACATCAAGAATGACCTCTATGCCATTCGCATTCAGCTCATGAATCAGACTCCTAAACTCATTGCTCGCCTTGCCCGGCCGCGTGTCCGAAGCGTAGGAAATGTTTGGAGAAAAAAAGCACACCGGACTGTAGCCCCAGTAATTGAGCAGCTTTTCGCCGTCCACAACCCGCACATCTTCCATCTCGTCAAACTCGAAGACCGGCATCAGCTCTACCGCATTGACGCCCAGCTCCAGAAGGTATGGTATCTTCTCCCGAATCCCCTCATAGGTTCCCCTGTGCTCTACCCCCGAAGACTGATCCTGTGTGAATCCTCTCACATGCATTTCATAGATGATCATGTCTTTTGGCTCTAAGCTGGTATTCTTGAAATTTCCCCAGTCATAACCACTGTCCACCACTCTCGCCTTGTACATACGTTCGGAGATCGGTCTTTCCTCGCCCCAGATTTCCTGACCTGCAACGGACTTTGCATAAGGATCCAGAATGTATTTTGTCTTGTCAAACAACAACCCCTTGCTGACATTGTACTCCCCATCAAACTGGTATGCATACTCAAACTCCCTGGGTTTCAGGCCATATACCACCATGGAATATGTGCCGCCCATGCGACAGGATTCTGGAAACGGCAAGATCGCATAAGGCTCATGCTCCCCTACATGAAAAAGACAGAGGCTGCAGGATTTTGCTCCATTGGAATGAATCGTAAAATTCACTCCCTCATCTACTCTGATTGCACCGTTTTCCAAAAACTTTCCAGGCCGGATCGGAAAACCGGCCACCTCATCTGTAGGCGGATAATATTTTCTCTCTAGCCCCGAACCGATGTATACCATAATTAACAATCCTCCCTTTACTTCATTCTACCTGACCATTCATGCAGCATTTAAAACCCATAAATCAACCCCTGTCATCTCTCTATGAATTTCGAAAGCAAAAAATGCGTATATACAATAATTTTACATGATTTTACAAAATGGCGCAACGCCTCAAAAAATTTTACACATTTTTACCACAAAAGTGCACTATCTGCTCTTGATTTTTGTAAAAGTTTTATCCCTTAAAAATATGTTTTTCATCAAAATGACACATACAATGACACATACAAAAGGGCTCTCTGGCAATATCAATTATTGTCAGAGAGCCCTTGGATCACTACATCAAATCCTGCATGCGCACTCCGTCCATGTCGTCAAAGTCCTGATTTTCTCCCACCATACCCCAGATAAAGGTATATGCGCGGCTGCCGCTTCCCGAGTGGATCGACCAGCTCGGCGAGATCACAGCCTGTTCATTCCTCATGACAATATGTCTTGTCTCCTGCGGCTCACCCATGTAATGCATCACAAATGCATCCTCAGGCATATCGAAATATAGATAGACCTCCATACGTCTGTCATGTGTGTGGCATGGCATCGTATTCCATACACTTCCCGGCTTCAGCGCCGTCATGCCCATGACGAGTTGGCAGCTCTCAACCTGTCCGGGAAGAATGTACTTGTTGATCACCCTATGGTTTGCGTCCTCAAGGCAGCCAAGCTCCACCTTGTTCTCGTCCTTGATGATCACGACATCGTCCGATGCCTCACCCTGCGGTTTGATCAGCTTGGTCGGATAGGTCTTGTGTGCAGGTGCACTGTTTAAGTAAAATTTTGCCGGGTTTTTCGCATCGACGGACTCAAACGTGATATCCTTAGAGCCCATGCCGATGTACATACCTTCCTTATGTCCCACTTCGTACTTTTTGCCGTCGATCGTAATGATACCTGCCGGTCCGATATTGATGACGCCAAGCTCACGTCTCTGGCAGAAGAACTCTGCACGGAGTTCGTCCCCGGCAGTCAGCGCGATCGGCTCTACCGGCACCACCGAACCTGTGATGATGCGGTCAATGTGGCTGTAGACGAGCTTGATCTCGCCTGTCTTGAACAGATCATCGATCAAAAACTCCTCTCTGAGTCTCTCTGTCGTGTAGTACTTTACGTCCTTTGGTGAAGCAGCTGTTCTCAATTCCATGATTCATTTACCTTCCTTTTTAAGATTATTTATAATAGGTTTTAAATTTATTTTAAAACTTTTAATGCCGAAAAACGGCAAGGTCGGATTCATTTCGACCGTTAAG
>JAIEEY010000367.1 GCA_029067205.1 Lachnospiraceae bacterium | reverse complement strand
TATCTATCATCACATTGCCAATCTTAATATTGGCAACCATTACTGGATACCCTTGCATTTCTCCATTTGTAGCGGAATAAAACTTCTTAGGCTCTATCTTCGTTTTTTCATAATAATTTTTTAACAATTCCAACTGTTCATTTGATACCCCTAACCGTTTCGTTGTTATTATGGTTGCCACAGCACCCGTATCAAATTTACAGGCAATGATTTTATCTCCCAAACCAAAAAGCCTGACTGAAAAACAGGAACTTTTTTCATTATATCTGACTCTAATCAATACCATTCACCTCTCTGGAAGAAAAACTGCCTATGATCAAGTGATCACCCTTAATACGTTTCAGTTTATTATAATCTTTAGAATAAGCATAAACCAACATGGTATCAGAATCATCATCTATCTCGTCTACAATTGAATCACAATCCAAACAAGAACATACCCAGTCTGTAGCATCGACTCTATATGGTTCCCTAAAATAAATTACTCCATCCTTTTCATAAGTCTCTGGCATCTGTTACACTTCCTTTCAAAATCTTACACTGTTTTATATATCCCCCAAGTTCATTATAACTTGAATCCTACCTGTTCATTCCCTAAACATTGCTGTTCTTCCATGCGACATTCCACTTTCCATTGATGATTTCTGCATTGGTGTTTTTAATCAAAACAGGTTATATAATAATATAACACAATTTCAGCCCAAAATCACGGAAGTTTTCTATTTGCTAAAACGCTACTGTATATTTGCCCCCCTGCTGCCACACAATCGTCAGGGGCTGCAGACCATACTCCGTAATCCGATATCCTGTCGGTGTCAGTGACACGGTAAATTCTGCCATGCCACCCTTGACACAGCTCTTTTCCGGCTGGGCGCTGATATAATTCCCAAGGGAATAATAGACAAGCATTTTGTGTCCGTTGTCATCAGTAAGCATCTCATAAGGCTGGAGTACATGCGGGTGTGTGCCGATTACGATATCCACGCCACTCTCCAAAAACACCTGCGTCCACTTCCGCTGAAATTCGTCTGTCTCCTCCGCATACTCCGTTCCCCAATGTGCAAACACTATCACAAAATCCGTCTCGGACTTTGCCTGGATAATATCCATTTCAATCTTTTCTTCGTCTGAAAACAGATGCACCATATTCAGATTCTCCTCAGGCATACAGATTCCGTTCGTGCCATAGGTGTAGTTGAGTAATGCGAAGCTGATGTTGTTTCTCCGAATCACGGTATATGGTTTATCCTCTTTTTCTTCCATTGTCTGTATCCCAAGACATATTATATGATTATTGTCGAAAAAGCTCTTAGTAAAATTGACTCCCTCCACACCTCTGTCGAGTGCATGATTCGTCGCACAAGTGACTACATCAAAGCCTGCGACCACAACCGCCTGCCCTACATTGACTGGCGTTCCAAACCGCGGATAATCACTGACCATCGCGGGATTATCTGTCAGTGGTGTCTCCTGATTAATGATGGCGACATCACTGTCCGAAATCCTATCCTGCACATTTTCAAACAAGAAACCAAAGGACTCGTCATTTTGCAGACCATACCTGTAAATCGGTTCGTGTGCCACAATATCTCCAAACGCAATAAAAGAAATCTCCGTATCCTCCTTCGTAAATCCCCATGAATCCCACATCCAGCTGCTCATCTGATCATCTGGATCTCGAAACCATAGCCGCGTATACGGCGCTTCCTTTCCGTTGAAAGTGATATCTGCAACATCCTGTCCAATGTAAGAAGACATCCATTTGGGACTGATTTTCTCAGAGTTGTATTCATACACATAAAGATGCTGTGACCAAGTAGCCTCATCCTTTTCCACCCAGAATGGTCTGTGTTCCCCATATCGTCCCTTCTTCCAGCACAAGAGAACCAGCTCATCCGTTTTGTCGTTGTCTATATCACAAGAAAGTACCTTCTGGACTTTAACTTCTGTCGGAGAATCCCAAATGACACCTGTGTCATTTTCGACGCCTGTGTCATTTTCAGTATTTATATCCCATTTTACGCTGACTTTCTTGTTCTTTAATTCAATTTCATATTTCCCTGACGCGTCCAGAAAAACACTATCTTCCCATATCACCCAAGATGGTATTCCAGCGCAAAAATACTCCCGCACGCCTGCCGCGAAAATGACGGCGCTGACAGCTGCCAGCGCCATAAAGATATTTCTCTTATTCCCATTCATACTTGTATCGATAACTCGCTGTCCAGTCTGGTCTCTGAACCGGTTTGTCATAATTGTAGTTTCCATTCTCGTCTGACTGGATTCCCATCATCTGGCGCCATTTCGTATCTGTCAGCCTGTCATTGGAAGGCCACGGGAACTGATAAAACGAATAGACACTTCCCCTTGCCACCTTGATCTTGCCATCAACCCTGACTACCACATAGAGCTCGGACGGATTTCCGGTCGCAACCTCAAGCACTAACCCTTTGTCGGGATCTGTCGCGATATCCGCAACAATCGCCGCAGGATATTCAGGTGTGGCGAAATACTCATCACCAAACATATCCTTTGCTGTCTCATACCAGAAATGCTCAATGTTACCACCATAACTTCTGATCAACTCATATTCCTCGTCGGTCAGAACTTCGTCTTGAAGCTCCTTGTTGGAGATTGCCAGCAACTGCTCTGCAATCCCGCACAGCCGTGATAAATTCTCCTCGTCCGTCGCGGTGAGCATTCCATACTTTTTCAGTCCCTCTGCTGTCTGGCTGGAAAGTGCTGCAAAACGCTCATACACAAGCGGCTCTGGCTCGACGTATCCCCTGTCGTCAGGCTCCTCTTCCAGACCGCCGCCCATCTCCGCGATCACCTGCTTTGCATACAATATCGTGTCATGTTTTAGCTCCGCATAGCTTCCGGCAAAACATTCGAGATCTTTCTTCGTCCACTCCTCATTCTGCATGAACATGGGATATCCTTCACCCTTCACCTCAAGCAGCGGTCGAAGCGTGTTGAGCCAGCCCGCATAGAGGCTTGCAGACCACAGCGTCGGATTGTCCTGTGCCAGCCCTTCCCTGAGCTTCTCCATATTTTCTGTATATCCTTCATAGTCTGCTGCACCATTTTCCTGCAGGATTGCAAGCGCCATATCGCTGCCAAGCGCCGCCGGTACATCCAGGGTGTCAGGAAGCATACGCTTTTCTCCTGCGCTGTTTCTCTGTACGTTTTGATAAATTAACTGCTGCATCACTGCCGCGTCGATTGTAAATCGCTGTCCCATAAAACGGAAACCGGGAATCTCATTCTCCTCACCCTCCCAGATCGGTATCGAATTGATCTGCGGTGCCGGAAGCTTTGCCGTCGCATCGTGGAACTGTAAAAAGGCATCCGCATTTCCTGCCAATCCGCTGACTGCAAAATTGTCACCATATGCCTCACGCATGACTGGCGCATACTCGCACACGCCAAGATCGTCACTCGCACCTGCAAAGAAAGAGGTCACAGCATAGACTGACTCCCACAAACGATACGCCTCTGCATCGTCAGCGAGCGCCTTCGTGATCAGAAGCGCACTTCTGTCCATATCCTCTTCTTCCTGTGTAAAATGAATCCTCCCATACCACATCATCGCCTTGAAGTACCGCTCCAGCTGTTCATCACCCTCATAATATCCGCGTGGAATATACTGTGAGTAGTCCTCAAACTCCGTGGAGACCTGCGACGTTGCAACACCCGCTGCCCTGTTGATATTATCAAGCTCATACGCCACAATCTCTGCCACATCGCTATTCACCGCAGCACCGTCATCCAGCAGCTTCAATCCGACTGTGAAAAATGCCACATTCCGCTTTGCCGCTTCCTCCCACTCACTGCCTTTTAGCTGCTCATACTGGACAGTGCTGTTGTCAAGCATCCGCCTGCTCAGCGCAGTCACACTGTCCGCCAGATTGTTTTTCTCAATATTTTTTAGCAGATATGCAAAATACAGATGATATGTGTGCATGAGGGAATCGACCGTAACAAAATTCGGAATCATTTCATATCTGTTATTTTCATAAATCTCAAAAAACTCTGCCCCGGCATTCCCACACACGACAAAGCCGTTCTTTGCCAGTTGATCCGCCATCTCCTGATTCTGCCGCAGCGCGTAAAACTGCCACAGATTCTCGACATTGCCAAGGTCTGCATCCACCGTATAGGGTTCTACGCCGGGTGTCACACTGACTGTATTGTTCTGAACAGAATCCTGTATCAACTGCGGACGTCCGCCTGCGTAAAAGGCATTTTGCTGTTCTCCTGTCTCCGATGGCACCCCGGGATCCTGCTCCGTCTGCTCCGCTGATGATGCCCTGTCTGCACTCTGCACTGTCCTGCCGGCATCTATCTCTTCTTCCGGCTTTTGCACCGCACAGCCGCCCAACATGCTGAATGCCAGAATCAATGCAGCTGTCTGTCTCAATTTCCGCTTTATTTTCATAAGTATAAAATTCCTCCCTCTTGCAATTTGTTCACGGGAATGATTCTACAACCATGAACCATTTCCGCCTTTTCCATGATAACACATGGACAGAAACAATACAATAGCACAAAAAAGTCTGATATAACGCATTTTCCCGCTTTATATCAGACTTTCCTGCGATTCCTGACTCCCTAATAATTTTCCGCATGCACCTCAAAATAGCCCTGTGGGTGATTGCACACTGGACAAAGCTCTGGTGCCTTTGTGCCAACTACAATATGTCCACAGTTGCGGCACTCCCATACCTTGACCTCGCTCTTCTCAAATACAGCTGCCGCCTCCACATTCTTCAGCAGTGCGCGGTATCTCTCCTCATGATGTTTCTCAATCTCGCCCACTGCGCGGAACTTCGCCGCCAATTCAGGAAATCCCTCCGCCTCGGCAGTCTTGGCAAAGTCCTCATACATATCTGTCCACTCATAGTTCTCGCCGTTTGCCGCCGCATCCAGATTTTCCGCCGTGCTGCCAATGCCCTGCAGTTCCTTGAACCACATCTTGGCATGCTCTTTTTCATTGTCAGCCGTCTTTAAGAAAATCGAGGAAATCTGCTCAAATCCCTCCTTCTTTGCAACAGAAGCAAAATATGTGTACTTGTTGCGCGCCTGGGACTCGCCTGCAAAAGCAGCCTCAAGATTCTTCTCTGTCTGTGTTCCTGCATACTTGTTTGCCATCATTCCATTCTCCTATTCCTTTACCACGTTTATTATAATAGCTGCTATCTACCATTATACCCTATTTCTATATTTTGGCAATTGTTTTATCCACTTATTTCTCCAATAAATTCCTCTTTTTCCAATTTCCTGTGCGATACCAGAAATAGGAGATCAGATAGTTCGCCGTCCAGCCCATGGGAACTGCGTACCAGATCAGCTGGATTCCCCAGACTGGCGAACACAGCTGCGCCACTGCGACACGGATTGCAAGGTTGATCAGATTCGCAAGCATGTACACCTTGATATCCCCTGCGCCCCTCAAAATCCCATCCGTTATCGCCTTAAAGCCCAAAAAGGAAAAGAAGAATCCAATAAAACGAAAATAGGCCGTCCCTGTCTCAAACGCCACTGCCGACTCGCCCTGCTCCACAAAGGCAGATATGATCGGATTATAAAAAAGCTGGGAAATCGCAATCAACAATACCCCAAAGCCAATAATGATACCATATGCCGCGTGGTATCCCTCATGCACACGCTCCGGCTTTCCTGCACCAAGGTTCTGCGCCGTAAAGGTAGACATTGCATTTCCTGTTGCGATCATCGGCACGATACAGAGCGATTCCAAGCGCGTTCCGGCCGAATACCCCGCAAGTGCAGAAGAACCAAACTGATTGACTGCTGACTGTGTGAGCAGCATGCCGATACTCACGATCGACTGCTGTACGATTGAGGGAATCGCGACCCTGACACCTGTGGCGAACATGTCACCGCGAAACCGCTGCACCTTTCCCTCAACCGCATAAGTGGACAACAGCCGCATCAAGATGGCAAACGAGATCACTGCCGCTATTCCCTGCGCGATCACTGTCGCAATCGCCGCCCCTGCGACACCCAGTTTCAGGCTGCCCACCATCCACAAGTCTAATAAAATATTTAATATGGACGAAAAAATCAACAAAAACAGCGGTATCTTTGACCGTCCCAGTGCATTGAAATTCGCAGATAAAATATTGTACATGAACATAAACGGCAGTCCCACAAAATAAATCTGCAGATATGAGACCGCATCTGCCATGATATTGTCCGGTGTCTTTAACAGCCTGAGCACTGTCGGATTAACTATAAACCCCAGTATCGCCAGCAGTGTACTGAATGTCGCAAAAGTGATCAGAAACGTGTATACCGAACTTTTCATTTCTTTGTAATGCGCGGCGCCGAGATACTGGCTTGTCAGCACTGACGCACCGATTCCGCCGCCGATTGCGATCATGATAAAAACCGTCGTAAAGGAATAAGATGCCCCTACTGCCGCAAGCGCATCCTCTCCTACGAGATTTCCCACGATAATGGAATCTGCCATATTGTAAAACTGCTGAAATAAATTTCCGATAATCATCGGAAGCGCGAAGAAAAACAAACTTCGCGCTGGTGGCTGTGTAATCAGGTTTTCTTTTGCATTCTGTGCCATTTTTATACCCCTTGCGGAACTACAGTTCCTTATTCTCTCTTGTTGAAAATTCTATATTCCAGAGTCTGAATGATATTGAAAAAAATACAGACGCTTTGGGACATAGCCGCTGATTTCTTTATAATATTACCACAATATCTGCATAAAATACAACATCTATCCTTTACTTCCTGCTTCTGCTTCCAATTTTAACCGCTGATATCTCCGATCAATTTCCCGCTGCAGGCTTTCCGCGACTTCCCGGTATTCGTCACCGCACAGATGCTTCGTGCGCCCCATCATTGCAAGCCAGTCGGTGACGGGAATCTTTTTGCCCATCGCATCCGGCGCATAACTCAGCCGTGTTGTCCCCTGCTCAATCTCATAGAGAGGGAAAAAACAACAGTTGACACCCGCCTCGATCACCTTCCGTTCCGTCGCCGGATTGTCGTTCCAGTTCAAAGGACATGCCGACAATGCCTTAAGATATGCCGTTCCTTCCGTCTTGGCATAAAATGCCGCCTTTGCCGCCTTTTTGATAAAATCCGCCGGATTGGATTCCGCCGCAGTCGCCACATACGGAATTCCTGCAGCCGCCATGATCCGTGGCATGTCTTTATGGAAAAAAGTCTTTCCATACTGTTTTACACCGATATGCGACGTGGAACTTCTCGCCCCTTTCGGTGTCGAGTAAGACAGCTGATAACCAGTGTTCATATAGCCGCCATTGTCGTATTCAAAAAGCAGGAGCCGGTGTCCCCTGAGCGCCGTGCCAAGTGCCGAACCCATGCCGATATCCATACCGCCGTCCCCACTGACCATGACAAAAATAATATCTCCCGACGGCAGCTCTCCCTTTCTCTGCTTCCTGTAACAAATCTCTGCAAGGCCGCTGAGTGTCGCTGCGCCGTTCTGAAACAAATTATGGAGATACGGGACCTTAAAGCTTGTTTTTGGATAACCCGTTGTGACAATCATGCCACACCCTGTCTGAAACAGAAATACCACCGGATCCTCGATTGCCCGCAGCAGCAGATTCAGATTAACTGGAATACCGCAGCCCGGACAAGCGCCATGTCCTGGTGCGAGGCGTTTTGGCATAGCAGCTGTCGCATTCAGGCTGCCTCCCTCTACCTGCACCTCTCCTGATGCCTCCCTCTGCACAACCGTTGCACCGATTTGTGTTCTTTCCTTTGTGAGAGGTGCAAAAAAACCTCCCTGATCCATTGCCTGCTGACCCGCACCGGGATTCACTCCATAATAGTCAAAATCAGGTGTCTCCGAATCCCTTGCAAAGTCAAGCATCCGCTCCACATCCTCTGCAAAGAAATCCTTCCCGCCAAGCCCATAGACCAGGCTCTTTATTTTTGCATGACCCCCACATTTCTGCATCATGGCACGCACTTCCAGTGAAAGATTGCCACCCCCGGCGCCGTAGCTGTCCTGTCTGTCAGCTACCAACATGGTATCTGCGAGTTTACATGCCGAAAACAACTCCTTCTCTGGAAACGGACGCAGCACATTTAACGTCACTGTACCCGCTTTTTTTCCGTTTCTGCGCATTTTGTCCACACCCTCTTTTGCCGTCTCATAAGAGGAACCCAGAAGCACCAGAAGCTCCTCTGCATCTTCCCGGAAATACCCTTCCACTTTGTCGTATTCCCTTCCAGAGAGTGCAGCATATTCTGCAAAAAGTTTCGGAATCAGGCTATCTGCCTGGCTCATTGCAAGGTGTAGCTGATAACGATTGTTGATCAAATCCGGCTCATTCATATAGGAACCCACTGTGATCGGGTTCTCCAGATCCAGGAAAGGATATGCTTCCCTCTTTGGTCCGATAAACTGCCGGACGACCTTGTCATCCTCAAACCGCAGACACCGCCTTTTCTGATGGCTGGTAAAAAATCCGTCATACGCCACCACCACCGGAAGACGTACCTGCTCTGCAAGCTTTAATGCAATGATATTGAAATCATAGACCTGCTGCACTGTATGGGCAAACAGTATCGGCCAGCCCGCATTTAGCAGATACATGATATCGCTGTGATCTCCCTTGATGGATAACGGACCAGAAACCGTCCTGCACACCACGTTCATCACCATCGGATACCGCGTCCCAGACTGCACAGGAAATTGCTCCAAAGCATATAAGAGACCATTCGCGCTGGTGGCGTTGATGACCCTGCCGCCGCCAACCGATGCACCATAACAGATTCCCGCCGCACTATGCTCACCCTCCGCGGCGATCATAACAAGATCAGTCTCTCCCTTAGCGCGCATCTCATCAAGGTTTTCTGCGATCTGCGTGGAAGGCGTAATCGGATAGTACCCCATCAAATCATAGCCAATCTGCTTGACTGCGATCGCCGCCATCTCATTGCCACTCGCATATTCCATTACCTGTTTTTGCGTGATATTTGATATCATTTACACCTCTCCTCCTTCGATCCTTTTCTCTGTCAGGTAAGACTCCGAGGTGATATAACCATCTGGTCCTGCTTTCACATAATAATCCGGTGTGCGCAGCATATCCTGATTTGGCAAAAAGTATTTTTTATCCGGATTCTCCGCTTCGATACCGCGCACCAGTGCATTGACCGGACACACGTCCACACAGCGCATACAGCCCTTGCAGTGATAGTAGTCCAGACCCTGGTTGACCATCATCTCCCTGTCTTTGAATGTACCTTTTGCAAACTGAAACACCATATCAGGGCAAGTGGAATCACACAAACCGCAGTTGATACACCGCTCCTTGAGAAAAATCGGAACGTAACCCTGTCTTGACGGGGACAGATCTGCTGTCACGGTGCTTCCGAACCGCGGATTCACCCCGCCAATCGGCGCCGTCGCATAGCCCCATTCCTGATCGTTTACTGACACCGGACTTTTATTTTCAGAGCCTTGCTTTCCTGACCCACACTTATTGTCACCGCAAGTATCCCCCACTTTCCCAAACGCAGCTTCTGATAACTGCTGCACCTGTTCATAGCCCTGTTCCAGTCCTTTCAGATTCCCTTCCAGCGCCGCCGGATATTTTCTGCCGAGATTATCCCTGCAGATCTGACGGGCACTCTCCAATTCCACAAATCCCATCACCTTTGCCATCGCCCCCAGCATCACCACATTGATGCGGGATTTCGTCTCCATCGCGATCTGGCGGGCATTGACCACATAGCAGCTGCCTATGATTCCAGGCAAATTTTGCATCACACCTTCCTCCTGTCCCTGATCCAGGGCAATGATTACATTTGTCTTATCACTGCACCCTTTCCACACACTCAGGTCACGCATCAGCGCCTGATGGAAAATGACCAGCAGATCTGGATTTACGACAGGGGAATGCACCCTGATTTCCTGCTCCGGCGGACAGAAGCGGATATAACCTTTCACTGGAGTTCCTGTCTTCTCAGAACCGTAACTGGAAAATCCGGCACTGTTGAGATTCAGATATCTGACTGCCAGCTCGCCCACCATTTTCCCGCACAGATTCGCCCCCAGCCCGCCGATACTCTCAAGACGAATCCCATAATAATCCTGTTGCTCAAAAATTTGATCCATATTTATGCCCATAGTGTTCCCCCTTTTTGTTTTTTCTTAAACATTTCCTATTGCATTTTGCTGTAATTATTCAGAACTTTCATTGCTGTTTTTCACTTCTATATCGCACCTATCAAACCATATACCAACGTACCTACAATACCGCTTCCCAGAATGATCGTTATTGCGTTCACTTTATATTTTCTAAGTATTACCAGCGCTCCAATAAAAATACCAAGTTCAACGATTCGAATATGACGAAACACGATATCGTGAAGCTCCGCCTGAAACAGCCCCAGCATCAAAATCGACGCTCCCGCCGAGGCGATCAACGCCACAACTGCCGGCCGCAATGATCCAAGTACTATCTGCACGCCGCTCACAGTGCGGTATTTGTAATAATAGTGTGCCAAAGTAAGACATATGCAAAACGACGGAATAATGCAGCCAACCGTACAGAGCAAGACTCCATAAACTCCCGCTGTCCGCATTCCTACAAAAGTCGCTGAGTTGATGGAAATTGGTCCCGGCGTCATCTCAGCCACGGTGACAAGATCCGAAAATTCCTCCATTGTCATCAGCTTATGAATCGTTACAATCTGCTCCTGAATCAGCGGAATTTCCGCGTATCCGCCTCCCACACTGAACAATCCAACCCAGATAAAAGAAAAAAACAGTTTGACCAACAGCATTGCCTATACCCTTCCTTTCTTGTTTGATATCGTTTTGTTTTCAGTCTTTATAACCTTTCCCTTCTTATTTTTTAGGACAAGAAACAGGTCGACCAGTCCGATTCCAAGACAGATAAAAATAATGATCATTGCGCTGACATCAAATAGATAAGCAGCCACAAACGCCACTACCATCATTGTCATATATAAGATCCGCCCTGTTTTCACCACGTTTCCTGCCAGATTGAACACGACATCAAAGATCACCGCTGCAACCCCTGCACGCATGACCTGCAATGCCGTGGCAACATAAGAATTGGTGCGAAACTGCTCATAAAACAGGGAAATGACCGAGATAATAACCATCGGCGGCAGTATTGTTCCAAATATTGCTGTCAGAGAACCCACCACCCCGGCAATCCGATAGCCGATAATGACAGATGCATTGACTGGAAGCGGTCCTGGTGCGGACTGCGTGATCGCCGTCACGTCAAGCATCTCATCTTCCTCCAGCCATTTCAACTCCTCCACATATTTCTTTTTCATCAGAGAAACGATCACAAATCCGCCGCCAAATGTGCAGGCACTTAGCACAAACATAGACTTGAATAATGTCCATAACCTACTGTAGTCTTTTTCCATGGTTCCTCCATAATCGTTACGATTAATCTTACATATATTTTGCTTAGTATGTGGAATTCGCTGTTAAAATATGCAATACGGCTAAGAAACTGTAGGGAAAATGCTATCTGTCATACGAGAGAAGTGCGTATAAAAAAGCTGATGTAATATATATTTCATACATTACATCAGCCTTATTATCAGTACCTTTATTCACTTTAATACACGCTTATTGATGAATTGCTCTTCTCGTTTTATGTATGATACCCCTCACTTTCGTTCTCTGCAAAAAGATATCATAACTCTTGATAATCAATACAGAACACTTTGCCTGTTCCATAATCTTGTCTGTACGAAATCCCGTCACGACCTCCTGAATTCCCCAGTCAAGAGAAGCACCCATGACAATCAGATCATACTGGTGAGAGTATTCCACAACCTTCTCGATCAAATCACCACAGCATACCATGATCTCCGTCGGCTGGTCAAATTTCGCAGCCGATTTGTCCAGATATTCCTTAGTGCTCTCGATATCCTCCTCGTGGTCTACCACATTCAGAAGCGTGATCTTCGCACCATATCCGTTAGCAATTCGATTGACCACTTTTGCAGTCATTTTCGAATACTTTCCGCCACCATAGGGAAACAGAATGTTTTGAAATTCCGTATTTTGACCATTCATGCGCAGAATCCCGACATCCGCAGGCGCCTCCTGAAGCATCTGGTATGTAATATTTCCATACATATATTTTACCAGTCCTGAACCGTGCCATCCCATGATCACAAGCGGATTTTTCTCCTTCTTCACCACTGACATGATCGCGTGAAAAGCATTGGTCGAATTGATCAGCACTGGCCGCATACATGGATCTGACTCATATTCCCTGAGCATCTGGACAACACTGTCCTGCATGCTCATAGTCTGCATCATGGTATCATAGTCCGCCATCATGATCAGGTTATCCGGAAAAACATTGACTTTCACCGGAACCACTGTTGTACTCTCCTCAGCAAGCGCGATCTTTCTGCCGAAATTCAACAGGCTCTCCGCCGTATTCGGATTTGACACAGGTATGATGATCTCATTTTTCCTATTGTCCTTTTTCTGTTCCTTAATCTCAGGCACATCGACAATAGAAATGCCTTTTGATGCATATTTTAATTTGGGCATAACCAGATAATAATACAATATGCCAATACCAATCACGGACACCGCAATGATCAACGCCGGTCGGTCTGATATGGCAAGATTGACGATCAGAAACAGATTCAGCCCGATTCCAAGCAGCGGTGTGAGCGGGAAAAGCGGAACCCGGAATTTCCGCTCAAGCTCCGGCATTTTCTTCCGAAAGATGATCAGCGCCACATTGACAAGGCTGTAGCCTGTCAGTGAAAAGATGCTGGTCACTGTCGAAATATGCTCCAAATCCCTGATCGAAACTGCAATAAATACAATAATCGAAGACACCACAATCGAAAAAATCGGTGTCTTGGTCGTCTTATTGATTGCCTTGAACAGACTTGGCAGGCGCTGGTCCCTCGCCATCGCAAAAGAAGTCCGCGAAGACGCCATCACTGCTGTATTGATCGAGGAAAGTGTCGCAAGGATTCCGGCAAAGGCAAACAGATAGCCCCCAACCGCCCCTCCCATATGGACTGCCGTGTCGATCATAGGCGTGCTCGTAACCTCCGGCACAAGCTGCTGCCACGGAATGATACCACACCCTATGAAAAATACCGAAGTTTTTATCACAATAACGGCTGCAATAGAAATCAGGATAGCTTTCGGAATCGTCTTTTCCGGATCGATAACCTCCTCACTCGCCGTCGTGATCAGCCCATATCCGATATAGGTCATATACAGAAATCCCATCGCATTAAATACACCTGACATTCCCTGCGGTGTAAACGGCTTCTGGTTCTCCATATCAATATGAAAGATTCCGGCAATGACATATAAAGCCAGCAGTGCGATCAAGAGCGTCGTGATCACATTCTGCAGCGTACCAGAACTTTTGGTTCCCTTGATATTCGTGAACATAACATAAACCACGAGCAGATAAGCCGCCGCCATCTGTGGAATGAACGGGAAAATATAATTGATAAAATTTCCGAATCCCAGTGCGAACAAACCACACGACATCGCATATCCCAGCCAGAATCCCCATCCGCAGATAAATCCGATAACGTTATTGCCGGTCGCCTCCTTCACATAGACATAACCGCCGCCCGCCTTTGGTATGACTGTCACAAGCTCCGCAAAGGACAAGCCCGTAAACACCGCCGCAATACCCGCCAGAAAAATAGCAAGCGAGGCGCCCGGCCCCGCTGTCGCATAGCTTGTGCCCGCCAGGACAAAGATTGCGGAACCAATCATTGTCCCGATGCTGATCATCAGTGCAGAATACATCCCCAGAGTCCTATCTAATTTTTGCTTCATATAAAGCCCCCTTTGTGGATTTATTTTAACGCTTTCACACCCTGCTGTCAACCTAGTACTCCATCCGGTCAGAAATTAGAATTGTGAACCGCCTGTTTCGCACCATTGCGTCGTTAAAATTTCTAGACGATGCCACCGCATCGCCGTCGAAATTTTGCCTAGCACTGGCACGAACCATGCAGTCCACAACTCCAATTTCTGTCTGGATGGAGTACTAGTACAGCATTGCTGCTATAGCTTAAATTTTGTCATCTCCTGCTCCATTTCTTCTGAAACCTTTGACAAATTGTCAATGTGATGCGCTACCGTTCTGATTCCGCCCAGTTGTTCCTCCAGAGAATCCGCCACTCTTCTGGTCAGCTCTTCTGTATTCGCGGAAATATTGCGGATCCGCTCTACCGCACTCACAACAGAGCGGTCGCATTGATGCATCTCCACAATCAACTCCTTCATACTTCCGACAGATTCCCTTGTTTTCTCCGCCATCATACGGAAATCTGCAAAAGTCTCCTGCACCTTATCTACCGCCTGCGTCTGTCCGTCCACACCTGCGCGGATCGCTTCTATATTGGCAACCGTATCTGATATATCCCTGCACAGCTCCTTGATGATCTTCTCGATATCCGCAGTTGCAGCAGACGAGTCAGCCGCAAGCTTTCCGATCGACTCCGCCACCACCGAAAATCCTCTTCCGTGCTCTCCCGCGCGAGCGGCCTCAATGGACGCATTCAGGGCAAGCAGCTCCGTCTGGGAAGAAATCTCATCAATCGTGCTTAAAATTCCCGAAATCTTCTGCGACTGCTCTTCCAATGCCGCAATCCTGGTATATGCTTCCGCCATTCCTCTCGAAGCCGTCTCATTCTGCTTCTTAAGCTCCTCGACACTCTGCATTCCACTTTCCCCAGAAGCAATCGTACTCTGTGCATTTGCCAAAAGAAATCCGCTCTTCTGCTGCAGCTGCTCGAACTTATTCCCCAGCTCTTCCTCCTGCAGGACAACCTGCTTCACATCGTTATCCTGCGCCTCCGAACCCTCCGATATTTCCCGAACTGCACGGCTGGCTGCATCCATTCTCTCCTCTATCTGCTTCAAATAATTGGCGTTCTCCACAACCTGTCCGGTAATGATAGCGATCCTGGTCAAAATTGCAGAGATCTTTCCAGTCATCTTGTTAAAACTCTTTGCAAGAATACCAATCTCATTCTTACTGCTCTCCACTGCCTGCACTGTGAAATCACCATCAGAGGCATTCCCTATCAGGTCTGTAATGGATACAATCGGCATCGTCAGCTTGCGCGCCAGCAGTGCAATGACCAAAATTGCCATCACAATGACAACCAGCGCTACCGCTGCCGCTGCCGCAATGATCCGGTATACTGGCGCCATCGCTGCTTTCTCCCTGTGAAGCGTTATAACGGACCATGAGTCTGACTCTCCTTTGAGCGTTATTGATGCATAGCTTACGATATACGATTCGCCTTCATTCCTCATCTCACAGCTTCCAGTATTGCCAGCCATAACATCCGAAATAATCTTTTGATAATCCTCGGAGACTGATATTGGCTGCTCCTCTGTCATGATATTTCCATCCGCATCAACAAGCGGCTGCCCCGCTGCATCCTTGCTGGACACCGTCTTTGTCATCAGCTTGTAATTATAAAGCTCCTCAATCTGGGTGCTGTCAGGGTGGGCAACCACAACACCTTCACCGTCAATCACAAAGGAGTACTCCCCGTTTTCCACGTCCGAAAATTCTTCGATCAGACTCTGCAGATAATCCAGCCTTATATCCACAGCGAAAACTCCGACAAACGCCTCTTCCTGATACATAGGAAAAAAGATCGAGGCACAGGGCATTCCCGTGTTTACAGAATAATATGATTTTGAGACAAATGCCTTCTGCTCCTCCACTGTCTGCACAAACCACCATCTTGTAGATCGGTCAGCCAGCTCACCGGAAGAGCGCCCTGTCTGCATTCCGTCCTTCCCCTGAATGTAAAGCAGTTCCAAGTAAGGATTGCGCCGTACACAGTCCTCCAGAATCGGCGTCTGCACATCGGTTTCCATCGTCAGAATACTGGGATTTACAGATAGCTCCTCCGTAATCCCATAGACCCCCTCCAAGAACGTGGCAATCTCACCAGATACAAGCTGCGACTTGTCCTGACTCCTGCCGTATAGCTCTTTTTTATAAGATTTCACGAAAATAGCTGCAACAATCCCTGTCAGACAGATTGCCAGTGCACATACGATCGCTATCATTGGCATTAGCAGCTGCTTAAAAATGCTTGTGTTTTTCATTGGTATTACTATGTCCTTCCTATATACATTCATCACTTACTACTCTTTTTATTCCTAATCCTGAAAATATATTCAGATTATCCTTTAAACAAGCCATCTTAACCTTATCTGGAATCTTGCCTACAAAATAATCCTCCAACACATCCCAAATCTCCGCACTACTAAAATCATTTTCAAAAATGTATGCCAACATCTTAACAGAAATCAGATGTCTCTCCGATACCATATCTAACAGTCTGTTTTTGTACCCATTTGGATTATTTATAATATTTTGTAATGGTCTTATTTGGCTAATGTAGATATACAATTGACTATCTGCTCCGCCAATCATAGAAAAACCAAGAACATCCATAGCCTCAAGTATTCCCAAAATAATACTGTAACGTTTCGTTTCTTTTGCACCTGAATTAATGATATATAATTCGCCACTTTTGGCTTCCGAAACAATGTGTTTCAAACCGTTTTCTACCCAATTAAAGTAGGTACTTATAGCAACATTAAATTGATATTCAGTCTCACCATTCTGCATCTGACGCTCCCTCATTATCGAAGCATTTGTTCTCGAAAAATTCCTTCGATATGCGTCAACTGATGACAAAACCACTTCACACATAGCCTGCGCCTTATATTTGCTGATGCCCTGAACCCGTTCGGCAAGTGCAGAAACCATTGAATCAAATTTCACAAACTTTGATTCAACAATACTCTCCTGAATCTTTTTCTTAAGACACCCCCAAATAGTCTGAAATCTGGTCATATATTCATCAGCAAATTCAACAGATACACACAATGCCTGTTTCATTGTAAACTTATTGTTAAAGTCCGATTCACTATCATTGGAATAGATTAAATATTTAAACTGTGGAAACGAATATTCCCTGTAATCCTTGTCCCAAATTATATCAAGTCTCACCCGGCAGATATGATTATCATGATTAATTTCTTCCAAACATCCCTTATATTTTTTTATCAATCTTGTCTGTGTCCCAGGCTCAATCGCAAAGAACCCCATAGCAAACAACGGAATCGGACGCACCGTTATAGGAGAAAATCCTAGTTTGTTTTCAAAATCTTTCTGTACAATCAATAAAGCTGTTTTCACTTTGTTAATATTGGTGTCCTCAGATTTGATTGGACTCTGAAAAATATAAGTAAAGTTCTCTGCATCAACCAGCATGGCATTTCTCTTTTTTGTATGACAGGCATTTCCATTTCTTTGTAGAGATATTCTGTATAATTCCTCAATCTTTTTAATCACTTCTACTATCTGATATTTTTTGATCGTAGATAGTCCATGGAACCGGTTAATATATTTAAAATCCCTAGTGTCGTATTCATAGTACGCCTCACCCATAAGCCCTGACTTTCGTGCAGCTCTGCCAATCTCCTGAACATAGTCACACACATTACCGGTTGGAGCAAAATGAACCACCGATTCAATATCCTCTATATCGATGCCCATTCCGAACGCTTTCGTGGCAAGCATTATTTTCTTTTCCCCAGATAAAAAACTTTCATAAGCCTCCGCCTTTTCATCTTTAGACAAAGAACCATGATACTTTGTAATATACTTCCCCATCCCCTTTGCATTTAGAAACTCATAGCACCTCTCAACCAGAGCAACCGTAGGAAAATAGACCAGTGTCTTTTTATTCGTTATCAATGCTTTCTTGATAATGTGCTCGTATTTATCTGTCTCATATTCTGTTTTCACATTTTTGCTTTTTTTGATTTTTTTAATGTTGATTGTGATATCATTTCGTTTCATATATCCAAGATATGTGATCGGGTCCAGCATATGCAGACCATTCTTGGTCTCTTCGTACATATCCTCTATACCATGATAAATTGCTGTCGCAGTAAACGTCGCAATAAGAAAAGTCTTACCCTGCTTCCTTTTCTGGTTTCTACGCAATGTTCTGATATGATCTCCCAAATACCAATAATCCGGTCTGAACTGCTTTCCCCATGTCGTTACAATATGTGCCTCATCGATAACAATCATCCCTATTGTCCTGTCTCCAATCAGTTGTTCCACATCGCTGCGACTCAACAAGGTTTCTGGAGAAATATAAAGTATATTATATTCTCCATTCTGCACCTTTTGTATAATTTCCTCTTTTATAATCGGCGAGATATCTGAATGAGTCGTCTTTGCCTGACTGTAATTCTTAACTTCAAGATTCTTAACCTGATCATTCATTAGTCCAATCAAAGGCGAAATCACAATCGTCAGAAGTTTATATTTTTCAGCGATATAAATTGCTGGGATTTGAAACATCGCTGATTTTCCAGCACCTGTCGGAGCTGTTACAAAAATATCTCTGTAATCCTTCCCTTCCTCCTGACAATTCTCCACCTGTTGGACAATATCCGAAATTACTTGTTCCTGCGATATTTCGTATGTATCCTTTATTCCCTCATCCAGCTTTGCCATATCATATACTGTAAACCTTCTAAATGAATCTTTTCCCCAATGTTTACTTAAGATTTCACTATATGCATCCCTATGCTCAAAAGTATTCTCTTTTTTCTCAAGTTGGACATAACAAATCTCTGTGTTATCAAACCACCTTGATGCAAGAATACTAATATGGCGTTTTAACTGATCACTGTCACCCACGTAGTTTGTTATCCTGATGTTCAATCTGTCTATTCCATCAAATACGTTTCTAACTACCTCAATATAATCAGCCTCCTCAATAATATCTATAAATTCGTCAATTTCCGACTGACTTACCATTTTCAAATTAACTGTTGCATCGTCAAATAAATTTAATCTCTGGATTTTTATATCATCTGTCTGAGCATCATCACAATATACTCCGATGAGATATGTATGAAACTCTCTCATTCCAGCGTAAATAGAAATAATCTCATCAATATCCCCTATTTCACTTTCGTCATCATCACTTTCCGAATCTGTAAAATGATTTAACAGCCCCCGCCTTACCTCATCTGAAAAATGAACATCAAAAGGATATTGGTTGATGTAGAGATTATTATTTAATATGTATATTTTTTTATATTGTTGTATAATAAAACTCTTTAATAAAAGAAATTCTTCATAGGATATATATTTTCTCTTATTATATATCTTCATAAAATGACCAAATTTATCTCTTGCAACTTGCTCTATATCAATCTCACTGTTTTCTATATCTAACACACCGACTGAAATCCCTTTAAATACAATAATTACATTATCCTCATCTCCAATCCTGCTGACTTTTTCTGCTACTGCCTGACTGATCACAGAGTTCATCATATACACATCTCCTCTATAAAAAATCTCGTAGATTTCCATAATTGCTCGGATGCCTTATTTTTCTGAATGCCTTTTGCTCAATTTGCCGGATTCGCTCCCTTGTCACCCCTAAGACATTCCCTATTTCTTCGAGTGTCCGCTCAACTCCATCTGTCAATCCAAATCTCAAATCCAATACCATCTGCTCCTTCTTCGTCAGTATCTGCAGAGCTTCCACCACTTGTTCTCTCATAATCGTTGTGAATACCTCGTCCTCAACAGACATTATGGCCTCATCAGGGATCAACTCAAGCACTATAGTGTCTTCTGCATCTCTTACAGGTATATCAAATGATGACGTATTCAGAAAAATATTTTGCACCATCATACATTGTTCAATATTTTCTTCAGTCATACTTAGTTGCTCTGACATTTTTTTTAGTCTCTCCTTATATCCCATACCAATCATGCTAAAATTCCTGTCAAGCACATTAATCCTATGTATCGTTTCCATCATATGCACAGGAACTCTTATTGTAAACCCATGATCATATATCTCCCGCACAATTGCCTGTTTAATCCACCATGTCGCATACGTTGAAAATGCATATCCACGATCAGCATCAAATCGTTCTGCAGCAGTTAGGATCCCTATCATACCTGCCTGTTCCAAATCATCAAACGCCAGATCGTTTCCTGAAAATCTAACATATATGTTAGCAATCTTATCTACCAGCCTTCGGTTCTTGATACATAAATCCTGTCTTGCCTGAGCATTTCCCTGCTGAATCAAAACACACAATATTTCATTTGATTGCATTATATTCTTCCTGACTTCCAAAAATCCTGAATAACCTGTCTCGTCATCTTCCTTGCTGCCGTTATTTTGATCAAAAAATATGGAATCATCATATAGTATTTCAAACGCTTCTTCATCAATACTGATTTCGTCAAGATTTTCTATGTGATCTAATTCTTTCTCATCAGTTTGCAATTCGATATTATTTCTATGCAGAATATCTAAAACACAGTACTGCTCCTTCAATGAAAGCATCTCAAAAAGCTTATCAAACTCCTCATAAGTAATCGATGAGTTCTTCAAATATGGCTGAACCATTTTCAATATAATTTCTTCATTCATACTAGAACTCCCTAGTTGTCTATTTGTAACACTTCAATATCATTACTATAATATATTATAGTATAAAATCATATGGTCATCTATTTAGAAATCCGCCTCGTATGCTACTCCGCGACTCTATCTGCTCCACCTACGCAGTAATCTCCCTATTTCCCACGCCAACCGGAAATTTTCAACTAATCTTGTCTATTTTGTCCAAAATTCCTTGTATTGCCTACCTGTAAAACGTATCATTGCTAACATATATAAAATCACTATTCCTATTCATCCTTATTCAAATCTGCCTCATATCTCCTGCGATAATACTCCATCGTCCGATACTCCAAAATATCTTTCATATGACGTTTCATCGCCTCATTTTCAATGCAATCCTTCAACGCATCCCGAATGGCAATCGCACAGCCTTCTTTATCGACAAAGAATCCCTTTCCTGATGCCTTTAAATATCTAATCGGCATTGTCTTTGCCTTGTTTAAATGCTGCTTGTCCGTCATATTCTTATACTCCTCATAAGATATATCCGATGCAAAATCCTTCCAGTTTGTCCCTGTATCAAAAAACTCTTTCCAGCTCCTTAACACTTCCTCATCCGTCACTTCAAGCCGTATACTGCCATGATTATAAAAACTGTAGAGAATCGGTATTTTATATACTTTTTGCATGTCAGTTGTCTCAATAACTGATATAAATTCCCTTCCAATTCCAGCATATAAAACTTCTTCCTCTTCAGACAATTCATGCATATCATACAAAAAATCCAAATATCTGCGAAAAGGATTTTCCTTAGCGTATTTCATACAATACTGATATGTATCATCATCCATGTAAGTAAACAATTCCATTCTTGTAGGTACTTTTCCATCTAACAATTCTTTTATCCGGTAATATTCATGATAAATCCGTTCCTTTACAGACAGCGATTTTTTATCTAATTCCCTGAACAAATCGATCAGCCGCATATCAAAGTCCACAATGCAGTCATCAGGGTACTCTATGTTATTGTAATCATATGCTTTCTTAGCAGAAAATGATTTTCCGCCTGCAAGCAGCAATGGGGATTTTCCTGCCTTTTCATAATTGCCGATAAAATCCAGTACATTCAGATACTCTTTGCCCTTGTATGTACGCAGCCCGCGTCCCAACTGCTGTAAAAATACGATTGGAGACTCCGTTGGTCTAAGGAACATAACCATATCAAGCGAAGCAATATCCAATCCTTCATTAAACATATCAACAGAAAATATTACTTTAATCTCCTGTTTTTGCAGCTGATCTATTGCTATGTCCCTGTCCTCCGAATATGCACCATCTGCATTACTGTAAACAGCCACAGAAGGAATCCCTCTTTTGCAAAATTCCTCTGCCATCTGACTTGCATGCTTCCTGGAACAACAAAAACCCAATGCGCGCTTTGAAGCATATTTTATATAATATTTGTAAATCAATTCATATCGATCCGAATTATTGGCATAAATTTCCGTCAATTCCCCTTCATCATAATGTCCTTTCACCAGATGCAGTCCAGAATAATCTGTCGCATCATAGATTCCATAATAATGAAACGGCACTAACATTCCTTTGTTGATCGCTTCTTTTAATGAGATCTCATATGGCACATTGTAATCACATAACTCATAAATGTTCTTTCCATCCATTCGCTCAGGCGTTGCAGTAAGCCCTAACATAAACTTCGGCTTAAAATAGTCTGCAATCCTTTTATACTGTTCATTGACCGCATGATGAAATTCATCAATGACTAAATAATCAAAATAATCTGCCTTAAAATATTCTCCGTTCAAATATTCCGCTCTACCCAATGTCGCAACAGAAGCAAATATGACTGACTTATCTATATCCTTTTGTTTCCCGTAGAAAAAACCATAATCATCAGAATGACGTACATTTTGAAAGGCCACTGCTGCCTGCTTCAATATTTCTTCCCTGTGAGCCACAAACAACACCCTTTTATAATTGGCAGAATCAAATGCCGCAAGATACGTTTTCCCGACACCCGTAGCAGCCTGAACAAGCCCCTTTACTGCACCTTCCGCCCTGCTGTCTTCCAATGCATATAAAGCCTCTATCTGCACTCCTCTTGGCTGGAATAGTACCTCAATTGTGGTATCTGTGTCTTCCTCATTTTTGTCATATCTGGCTAAGTCCTTTGCTACTGCAGGTTTGTGCCAGTTTTTTGAATATCTGTATAATTCCTCATCATCTATAACAATGGAATGTTTCAAAAACAGCTCCTCAAATGCACTGTAAAACAATGTAAAATTCTTTTTATCATTTACACTGTTAAATCGGTAATTCCATTCAATCCCTGATGTCAACGCGCTTCTCGAAATATTTGAAGAACCAATATAGATTTCACTCATTTTCTCATAGTGAAAAATATAGGACTTAGGGTGAAAAGACCGTCCTTTGTCACTATAAAATCTTAAGTCTACGCGATTTCCTAACTCCTTCTTGATCAGGCAGAGTGCGGACGGCTGCGTAATCCCGAGGTAATTTCCCGTAAGTATTCTTACCTGAACGCCTCTGTCCAATGCCGCCCGAAGGTCATTCAAAATCATCCTGACACCTGATTCCATCAGAAAAGAGACAATGATGTCAACCCTTTTTGCTTTCATCAGGCTCATTTTAAGCTGATAATATAAAAAACGGCTGCGGTTTCTATCACCTGTCATTACATCAGTTGATTCAATCACTGTATTGTCCAAACGAATATTTTCCATCAGCTCATCATAAATATTCAAATTTTCCGCAGAATCAAATTCAGCCATTTCTCATCACTCCGTCCCGGCCGTACATCAGATGTAACCCACAGTTCTTCTATTGTCAAGTTGTCGATCTTCTTTAAAAAATCCGCAAAAGAATCTTCTGTCATATCCGTAAAATAGCGTCCATTCCGCTCTCCGGTAAAAGTTCCGTATTTAAACGATGTATAAATAACGCCTTTTTGATTTAGAGCCTTCTCCATTTTCCGCATCACACTTTCCAGTTCTACTATTGGCAGATGTAAAATAGAGGAACACGCCCAAATCCCATCATATTTGCCCTTATCGTTCAATTCCTGAAAAAACATATGCTTTACTGCAATACCTGTATACTCTCTGGCGATTTTGCAAAGCTCCTTGGAACCATCTATTGCTTCTACCCGAAATCCCTGTTCCAGAAAATATTTTGTGTCCCTTCCTGAACCACAGCCAAAATCAAGGATTATGGCATGTTGTGGCAATTTATTCAGGAATCTTTTCTGTATATCTTCAAAATCCACTGATATTGTTCCCGCCGTAAAAGTTTTTGCATTTAAATTGTAATAGTCTATTGTTTTCTCTATCTCAGACATGCTCTTATATTTCCCTTTCCTGTTCAATTTCTCAAAGCGGCATATCAACCCTTCAATCATATTATTTTCAGCTGCACTTGCTACTGCTTTTCTCTGAATCAAATTTATCTTTCAAGGTACATTTTCATTGCCGCTTTTCATTCATCGCTGAACTCATTCAGATTCTCAAATTTGATTACCTTGGCACGAATTAGAAGGACAAGAGCATAAATCATTTCTGATTGAGCCTGTCCATGTAGTCCTCCTGCCAATCAGCAATTTTGTCTCTGAAAAGTTTCCAGTTCTTTTTGATACTTCAATATAAAAACTCCTATCCGTGTACTTCTATATACTCTTAATAATCCTGATGTGCTCCTTCACACATTATATACATAACAGACACCTTTCCCTTTTAAAAAGCAAAGAATTATTCCTCATGGTTTCGAATTTCAATGCTGCAAATCTGTGGTATTTGCCATTACAAATCAGATGTATGTATCAACTTACGCAATCTCCCACACCACTGTCACGGTATCTGAAACCTCAATATCATCTGGCTCAATATCCATATCGTAACTTTCCTCAGCCTGGAAAGCACTCTTGCACATATCCGCCATCATATTTCCACGCATTGGACTGTATTCAAGCGTAATCTCTCCCCAAGAGTAATCAATACTTTGGATTTCCTTCAGCTGCACACCTGCGGCCTGCGTCAGAACTGCCGCTTTTGCCCTGGCATCCTCCACTGCTTTTCCAAGAAGCTCATTTTTTGATGCTTCCTTGTCCTTGACTGTATAGGTTATACAGAACTCTGGGTGAATCTTTTCCGCATTTGCCAGTGCATAAAGAATTTTACCGAGCCGTTTATTGTCTGAATCAAATTCGACTTTTAAGATGTGATGAAACTTATATCCTTCAAATCTTTGTTTCCAGCTCTTATCCTTCGCCTGATAATGCTCATATTTCGGATCAACATTGAAAGCCAGCGTTTTTATGTTTCCTCGCTCAAGTCCATGCTTCTCCAAAATATCTTTCAAGAACTCTGTGTCTTCAGTAGATTTGCGAAGCGTCTCGTCATATTCCATATAACTGCCCTCTAATGTCATCGTAATACGCGTCGTGTCCGGCTTAACCTTGAGATTTGCTTTTCCTGTCACTCTGATGATCCTTTTATCTGCCATCTTGTTTTCCATTTGCAATTTATTCCTCCATTTTCTCCGAATATCCATTATACTTTCTTAATCTACATTATACGACATCATCAATAATTGTCAATGTCTGCCCTTTCCCTTTGATTTGCATACCTTCTTAGACTATGGATTGAGGAGTCTGCGTTATCAGTCGATGCTCAAACCAGCATTTGCATATCCTGCAATTGTATTGATTAAGGTCAATCCACTTGCCGATGCTGAAAATACCAGCAACAGCCGGGTTTGTGCTGTTACTGGTATATTAAATCCTATAAGGACAGATTAGCCCATTCTGAATGAAAAAGCCCTGTCTTATGTAAAATAATAACTGCAGTCTCCCTAACGCTGTACTACTCATGCATTTTCTCCAAATCTTATTTTTCCTTGCTGGTCATAAAAAGGACATCTCTCTAAAAATTTCTTTTTAGAAAAATGTCCTTATATGCGCTTAAGCATTCATAAACTTTTGATTATTTGTCCAGCGATTTGAGGGTCGGAAACGCCAAAACATCGCGAATCGATGGAGAGTTTGTCATCATCATGACCATTCTGTCGATGCCAAATCCAATACCTCCTGTCGGTGGCATTCCGATACTTAAAGCATTCAGGAAATCCTCATCAGTATGGTTTGCCTCGTCGTCGCCTGCTGCCAGAAGCTCTTCCTGTGCCGCGAAGCGCTCTCTCTGGTCAATCGGATCGTTGAGCTCGGAATAAGCATTTGCCATCTCCCAGCCATTCATGAAGAACTCAAAACGCTCCACATACTCGGGATTCTCCGGCTTTTTCTTGGTAAGCGGGGAAATCTCGATCGGGTGGTCCATAACGAAAGTCGGCTGAATCAGATGTTCCTCCACAAACTCCTCGAAGAATAGATTCAGAATATCGCCCTTCTTGTGACGCTCCTCAAATTCAACATGCTTTTCTTTCGCAATCGCCCTTGCTTCCTCCAAAGTATGGATCTCATTGAAATCTACGCCGGAATATTTCCTGACAGCGTCCACCATCGTGATGCGCTCAAACGGCTTTGACAGATCCATCTGATGCTCACCATACATGAGAATCTCCGAACCCGTAACTTCCTTTGCCACATGGCGGTAAAGATTCTCTGTCAAATCCATCATGCCGTGGTAATCAGTATATGCCTGATATAGTTCCATCAGTGTAAACTCAGGATTGTGTCTCGTGTCGAGTCCCTCATTGCGGAATACCCTGCCAATCTCATAGACGCGTTCCATACCGCCCACGATCAATCTCTTTAAGTAAAGCTCCAGCGAAATGCGGAGTTTCAAGTCCTCATCAAGTGCGTTGAAGTGTGTCTCAAACGGTCTTGCCGCTGCTCCGCCTGCGTTTGACACGAGCATCGGCGTCTCTACCTCCATAAAGCCCTGGTCATCCAGATAGCGTCGAATGCTGGAAAGCACCTTTGAGCGCTTAATAAAGGTATCCTTTACCTCGGCGTTCATGATCAAATCCACGTAGCGCTGACGGTAGCGTGTATCGGTGTCCGTCAAACCATGGAATTTCTCTGGAAGAATCTGTAAACTCTTTGATAAAAGTGTCACTGATGCAGCGTGAATAGACATCTCGCCCGTCTTTGTCTTAAATACCTCACCGCTGATACCAAGGATATCACCCACATCATATTTCTTAAAATCAGCATAGGGCTCCTCGCCGATGCTGTCCCTTGCGACATAACACTGGATACTTCCCTTCAAGTCTTGTATGTTGCAGAACGACGCCTTTCCCATGACACGCTTGAACATCATGCGGCCTGCAATCGTTACATTCGTTCCCTCCAGAGCGTCAAAATTATCCTTTACGTCCTGGCTGTGATGTGTTACATCAAATTTGGTTATCTGAAACGGATCTTTCCCTGCTTCCTGCAGTGCTGCAAGCTTCTCCCTGCGCACAGTCAATAGCTGATTTTCATCTGGTACACTTCCTTTCTGTGCGCTGCGCACCTTCAAAAGCTGGTTGATATCCTGTTGCTGGTTATTCTGATTCTTTTGATTGTTCTGACTATTATTCTCCTGTGACACAAAAATTCTCCTTCCATAATCTCACCTATCCAAAGAATGGCTCTGCCATTCTTCCAGCATGAAGCTTTAGAATTTCTTAGGCGGTGTCCTTTAGCGCCTTAGAAATTCTCTTCATGCTCTATTCCGGCTTATAAATATCCAATATCGTATACTCAATCACTCCTGCCGGAGCCTCCACTGTGACGATATCACCTTTCTGGGCGCCAAGAAGTGCCTTTCCGAGCGGTGACTCGTTGGAAATCTTTCCTTTCAGGCTGTTTGCCTCTGTCGCGCCCACGATTTTGAACTCCATCTCGTCATCAAATTCGTTGTCCTTTACTTTGACTGCAAGCCCGAAACTTACTCTCTCAAGATCGTGTCCGTCCTCATCCATATCGCCAACTTCCACGTTTTTCAGGATTTTCTCGAGCTCCTCAATACGCGCCTCGATGTCACGCTGCTCGTCCTTGGCTGCATCGTACTCTGCATTCTCTGAAAGGTCGCCCTGTTCCCTTGCTTCCTTGATTTTCTGCGCTACCTCTTTTCGTTTGACTACTTTGAGTTCATGCAACTCGTCCTCATCTTTCTTAAGACCCGCCCTAGATAATAGATTATTCTTTGCTTCCATTAAATTACTGCCTATCACTAAT
>JAIEEY010000366.1 GCA_029067205.1 Lachnospiraceae bacterium | reverse complement strand
ATTATGAACAGAGAGATGAAGGAAAGAAAATTGTCTGGTGTACCTTTTGCGGACGAGCGCGATTATGAGATCCGCAACAGGCAGATTGCAAGAGAAGCAGCGGCAGAGGGCATGGTACTGCTGAAAAATGAAAATCACATGCTGCCAATTCCAAAAGGCACACCGATTGCGCTCTACGGAGCAGGCGCTGCCCATACGATCAAGGGCGGAATCGGGTCAGGAGATGTCAACAGCCGCGAGACAGTCAGCATCTGGAGGGGACTTACAGATGCAGGCTATCAGATCGTATCAAATAAGTGGCTGGACGAATATGATGAAACCTATACAAAAGCACGGCTGAAGTGGCGTGATGATATCTGGCAGAAAGCGGATACGCTACATGAAAACATACCCGACTTGAATTTTTTCATTGCCTACAGTACAATTCCATTTGTTTTTCCCGTGGGAGGCCTTCCAGAAAAAGAGGAGGCAGAAATTGCAATGTACGTTCTGAGCAGAAAGGCTGGCGAGGGAAAGGACAGAGTAAACGCCAGCGGAGATTATATGGTTTCGGAGGAAGAAAAGCAGATTATTGACAAAATATGTGAACTCTATCCTCATGTAGTGCTGGTTCTGAATACAGGCGGAATGATTGACCTCTCTTTTACGGATGATTATCCGAATATTGAGAGTATTATTTATATGCATCAGCCAGGAATGGAAGCTGGAAACGCTTTTGCCGATTTGGTCAGCGGAAGTGTGGTTCCTGGCGGAAAGCTTACAGACAGCTGGCCCTGTTCTTATTCGGATTATCCGAATGCGTCCGTTTATTCCCATAATAACGGAAATGTTGATAAGGAAGAGTATATAGAGGGTATTTACGTGGGTTACCGCTATTTTGATACATTTCAAATTCCGGTGCGGTACTGTTTTGGATATGGCCTGTCATATACAAGCTTTTCGATAGAAACACTGGGAATTGAGCATTTTAATCTTGGAACACAGGAACCAGAAATCGGAGTAAAGGTAAAAGTGACGAATACCGGGGAGCACTATGCCGGCAGAGAGGTGGTTCAAATATATGTTTCCTGTCCGCAGGATAAGCTCGACAAAGAGTACCGCAGGCTTGTAGGCTTTTGCAAGACGAGGCGGCTTGCGCCAGGGGAAAGCCAGGAAGAGACGATCCGTTTTGCGGTCAGTACAATGGCGTCTTATCATGAGAGTCAGTCCGCATGGATGGCGGAAGAGGGATATTATGGGATTTTTGTCGGAAATAGTCTGGAGACTTCAGTTTTTAGCGCATCTATACAGATGGACGGGGATGCTGTTCTGATGACAACAGAGCATATATGCCCGCTTCAGGAGTGTTTAGACGAACTGAAAGGGATTCCTGAAAAGGTAAATGAGCGCAGGGGCATATGGTTGAAGGAAGTGGCAGCACGGCCGGAAATTACAGTGCACAGCTTTGATATCATAAGGCGGGAAGTATCGTATGAGAGAAACTTCCATGATTTCTCAGATGAGGTGGCAAATTTTGTGGACGGCCTCCGGACTGAACAGTTGATTGAGCTGGCAACTGGAGATATCTCAAAGGCGCAGGGCAGCAGTATCGGAGCTGCCGGAAACAGTGTTCCTGGCTCCGCAGCGCAGACAAGCGGATGTGCTGTAGAACAAGGGCTTGTCAGCATTGTTCTTGCAGATGGACCAGCTGGACTCCGATTGAACCGTACTTATCAGGCGGTTAATGGAAAACCGATATCCATGCCGGTTGAGATGGCAATGGAAGATGGATATCTGGCAAGAGGGCAGTATGACCAGGAGGGAGAGACTTATTATCAGTACTGTACGGCTATCCCAGTCGGCACAGCACTTGCCCAGAGTTGGGATACCGAGATCATGAAAAAGTGTGGCAGAGCAGTAGCGGAAGAGATGCAGGAATTTGGTGTTACGCTCTGGCTTGCTCCTGGTATGAATATTCATAGAAATCCACTATGCGGTCGGAATTTTGAGTATTATTCAGAGGACCCCCTTCTCTCAGGAATAATGGCAGCTGCTGTGACAGACGGTGTACAGTCAAAGAAGGGCTGTGGTACGACAATTAAACATTTTGCATGCAACAACCAGGAAGACAACCGGATGCACTCAGACAGTATTGTGTCTGAACGAGCGCTGCGTGAAATTTACCTGAAAGGGTTTGAAATTGCAGTCAAAAAATCCCAACCTAAGGCAATTATGACAAGCTATAATCTGGTGAATGGCATACATGCGGCAAACAGTTACGACCTGTGTACGAAAGCAGCCAGAAATGAGTGGGGATATCAGGGACTGATTATGACGGACTGGACGACTACCCATAACGGAACGGACTGCACGGCGAGCGGATGCATGAGAGCCGGAAACGATATTGTGATGCCAGGCTGTGACAGTGATCACAAGAATCTGAAGGAAGAGCTGGAAAGAGGTACGCTTGAGCTCAGAGAACTGAAGCTGGCAGTAGGACATCTGGTAAATATAATCTGGCAGTCTTCCTATGAGGCGGATTCTTGTGAATCTGTACAATAATTCGACAATTTTTCTAACCATTTTTCTGGCATTCATCGGGCGGTTGGGAACGTGGTTCGGACCAAACGGGGAAGGCCCGATGAATGCTTTCGGCGTGGTTTATATAGGAATGGTAAATGTAATCATAGTACTCTCATTTAAAATGCTGTTTATCTTCAGTCCATACTCCTTTCCGTAGGTCAGCAGCAGTCTTTCATGCACATTTTTAAGCCCATATCCTTCCGACTGGGTTTGTGTCAGCAGTGGTAGTTTTTCTGGAGGAATGCCAAGCCCATTGTCCATGATCGTGAAGTGAATCAGGTTATCAACGCGGGAGACGTTCAGAAACAGGACGCCCCGCTTGTTTTTATTGGGCAGGATTCCGTGCATGATCGCATTTTCCACCAAGGGCTGCAGCAGAAGATTAGGAACTTCCTGCTCTGGCAGGGAATCGTCAATCTGATAAGCGACATCAAATAGATTATCATTCAAAATGAGCTGGATATCAATATAAGATTTCACATTTTTTATCTCATTGGAGAGCATGGTCTGGGATTTCCCTTTGTTTAAGGTAGTTCGGTAAAAGGTGGACAGAAGCTGTGCCATCTGGCTGATTTCTGTCTGACTGTTTACCAGAGCCTTGCTGTTTATGGCAGAAAGGCAGTTGTATAGAAAGTGGGGATTGATCTGTGCCTGCAGTGCCATAAGCTGTGTTTCTTTCAAAGTAATCTTGTTTTGGTAGTCCTCGATCACCAGCCGGTTAAGTTTTTCGATCATGTGTTGGAAACTGTTGGTTAAGCTTCCGATTTCGTCGGGGCAGTCGTCATGGATCCAGACAGATAAATCGCCCTCCTGAACCCTATGCATAGCGGAGAGCAGCAGGTTTACCTTCTGGGCAAAAAAGTTAGAGAGCAGACCGCTGACAATAATGATTAAGAGGAAACATATAAGTAGGATGATAAAGATCGTAACAGCCATTTTGTTTGCTGGAGCCGCCAGCAGGGCAGAGGGCTTTTCCAGGGTAATGATCCAGCCATTTTTGAGAGGGCTGCTGAACTTTGATGTCCAGCCGTCTTCGGGATAAGAGATTCCAGCAATGGACGCATCCGTATAATCATAAAAAGTTTCGTGAGCGTCTGCTATATGCAAATGATAATCATTTGAAATATCACTGAGCACTTTGAACACCTTTTCGGGTTTTAGCCGGATGCAGATACAGTGGTTAGAAAAGGCGGTGAAATGTTTGATATAAGGGGCGGGAACTCTCTGAAACAGACAAAGATACCCCTCTTTATCCAGACGCCAGACAGGTCTTGTGGCATCGCTCAGAGAGTCATGCCAGACTTCCGATTCCAAATCAGAGATTGGACGGAGCTGTTTTCCATGAAACAGGTCTGTCCTGTCTACATAAAGAGTGACCTGGTCAATTTCCGGGTGCTGCCCGTAAATGTTTTCAAGCAGAACATCGTATTCGTAAGTGAGCATTTCATACTTTTCAATGATCGTCTGGTCTTCTGCTGAGGACACATGGACAATCGTATCTGAGAGGGCGAGATAGGTAATCAGGTTCTCATAGAGCTGAACCTGATAGTCCAGGGAATTATAGGCGGTGTCTATGGCGGAGGAAAGGGTATCCTGCTCTTTGTCAAGTAAAAGGTTTCTGGTCTGGTAATAGCAAAATACGCCAAGCGTGATCATGGGAATGAATCCGACCAGAATGCAGGTAAAGATCAGCTTACTCCTGTATTTTAGATTCAGATAAAAAGAAAGTATGTGTTTCATAAAAGTTCCTCCTGCCGGTATTTTTCCGGTGATTTTCCAAAATATTCCCGAAAACTCTGGCAAAAATAAGAATAGTTGGCATAGCCTACACTGGCGCCGATGTCGATAACCTTGCGGTTTGTGGTGCGCAGCAATTCGCTGGCTTTTTCCATGCGCACCTGACGGATGTATTGCGAAAGACTTTTTCCAGTACTCTTCTTAAAAAGTCTGTTCAGATAATCTGGTGTCAGGTAGACCAATGAGGCAAGCATCTCCACGGAGAGGTCACGGTTATAATTTTTGTTGATGTAATCCTGTGTCGATAGGATTTCCCTGCGCACATCTGCAGCTGAGGCAGTGTCATAGCCTTTTATGATCGTTTCTGCCATGGACTGGACAATATTGATCATTTCCAGGATATCCTGCTGTATGTAAAGTTCTGTGATCAGTGTATCCAGGGATTTGACATCTTCGTGCCCCTTGTCCTTTTCTGACAGGAAGGGATACATGGTAGTGATCAGGTTGGAAAACACAAATTTTACAAGAATCTGGGATTGATTCACAGGATTGCGGTATTTTTGGAACAGTAAATCCAAATTTTTATAAAGATTAACACTGTCCTTATCATATAAGTTTCGTTTGATCATAGTCAACAGGGAATTATCATCCAATTCTTCGTGTAACTGTTCAGCCTGCTCCATGCAGTCGTAAGAAAAGACTTTGACTTCTGGTTTCCAGAAGCGCTGCTCCATCTGTTGTTCGACAAAGGCATAAGCATCCTGCAGATGGGAGTATCCGATTATAGGATGACTTATGGAGAGATAGCATTCCGATTGAAAGTTCTCTGTAATATAAGTATGGAGTCTGCATCCAAAGCTGTAGGCATCCTTGTGTTCCCTGCGCAAAAATAACAGCGACTGTGTGGAGGACAGACCCAGTGTTTCCATATCCAGCTGCATTCCGCTTCGCAGCCCTTCGTAAAAAATCGTATAATTTTTTTCCAGAAAGTGAGGCGGAAGATCCAGCAGTACAATCTGATGAAATTCATTCAGCATCTGGATGATCTCCGGAGAAAGTTCTGAGGACAGGGTTCCGCTGATACAGCCCTGCAGTGCATAGCGGAGTGTATAGGACTGCTGGGTGAACTGCCGGATTCTTGTATCTTTCTCCTCAGCCAGCTGCCGGATCACGTCTTTCAATGTCGATTCCAGTTCTTTTGGCACAACTGGTTTTAAGATATAATTTGTCACGCCTAATGTCATGGCGGTACGCGCGTATTCAAATTCCGCATAACTGCTGAAAAGGATCACTTTGATTCCAGGAAGCAGATCGGAAGCCTGTTTTGCCAGCACAAGACCAGACGAAGAAGGCATTCTGATATCAGTAAAAAGAATATCGGCAGGCCATTCTTTTAATAGTTCAAGGGCGGTGGAAGCACTTTCTGCTTCCCTTAGTTCCAGCGGCAGATTCGAGGATTTTATCAGATAATTGATACATTCCCTCTCAGTTCTCTCATCGTCTACAATAAGCATTTTGTACATAATTTTACTCCTTTATCTGTGGAAAAGTATGTATATCTATATAAGAATATATCACTATTATTAGCGTTTTGAATCATTTTATATAATAAAAGACGGAATACTGATATGATTTTCGGAAATTTTATATATAATATGGTCAAAAATTTTGCTATCGTTAAATCAGCGCAAGTTGTATAGTATATGCATTTGCAGGATAGCTTGTTAACAAAAATCTAAAAAATCAATGGAGGTAAGACAATGAAAAAGAAAGGTCTTAGTTTGATTCTGGCAGCTGCAATGGTTGCGACATGTATGACTGGATGCAGCAAGTCAGAGGAAGATTTTACGGCAAACATGAGTGATGAGGAGAAGGCGGCGTGGGAGGCTGCGGCAAACGATCCATATGGTAAATATCCCGAGCTGGTAACCTATACCACTGGCTATGTTTTGACCTCACAGGGTGCAGATACCCTTTCGGGAACTCCCTATGAAAAGGATACACCAACTGATAATGCTTATACAAGATATGTGAAGAACGTTATCAATGTCCAGAATGAAAACTTATTCGAAGCGCAGAGCGGCGATGATTACGACCAGAAGGTTTCCCTGGCGATTGCGGCTCAGGATATTCCTGATATTATGCATGTTGCAGAGTATTCGACTCTGGTAGAGCTGGTGGAGAATGACATGATTGCGGATCTGACGGATATTTACAATAGTCTGGCATGCGATACGGTCAAGTCGGCCTATGAGAGCTATGGAGTTAATAATCCGCTGAACGCAGCGACTTTTGACGGCAAGATTATGGCAATTCCTAAGACCCAGTTGAGTGATGGTCAGGATTTCCTGTGGCTGCGCAAGGACTGGCTGGATCATCTTGGACTGGATGAGCCTTCCACACTGGATGAGGTTGCCGATGTACTCCGGGCTTTCATCAACAATGACCCTGATGGTAACGGTCAGGCAGACACAGTAGGGCTTGCAGTATTGCCGACGGTATATGGCGGTTATCCGAACAACCATTTTGGTGTAGACAATATTTTCACGGCATTTAATGCATATCCCGAAGTGTGGATTACTGACAGCGAGGGTAAGGCGGCATATGGCTCTGTACAACCCGAAATGAAGGATGCCCTGCAGCTTCTGGCTGACTGGTATCAGGAAGGACTGCTTGATAAGGAATTTACAACACGTACTACAGATGATATTGTCGCGCTGATTTCTGGTGGACAGTGTGGCGCTTATATTGGCCCATGGTGGTCTCCGTTTAATCCGGCGCAGACAGCTTCTTACGCAAACAAGGATGCAGAGTGGATCAATGTCAGTGCACCAGTAGGGTCTGACGGAAAGATTAACGCCATTAATACCAAGCCTTATGCTGGTTTCGTAGTGGTAAGAAAAGGTTATGAGCATCCTGAAGTTGCAATGAAGATCGTTAATATCAACTCTGAGTATGCAAAACAGGATACCTCTGAGGCAGCCAATGAAATTATTGAGAATCAGACGATTGCATACTTTAACTGGCCTCTGTACTGTCAGGTGCAGCCGGGAAATAATGCGGAGATCATGACAGAACATGTGAAGGCAGTTCTTGATGGCAGCGCGGATGTCTCCACGTTGGATACAGAAGAAATAGGCTACTATGATGCAGCAGTCCGCTACCAGAACGCAGTTGCAGCAGGTCAGAAAGCGGATTCTGCGGATTACTCCCAGTATATGTCCCGCCTGGTGGCAATCAACAAGTTTAGCGAGGAGCCGGCAAACTTCATGACACCTTCTTATTTTGAGACAACCGAGAGCATGAAGACAAAATGGGCATCTCTTGAGAAGTTAGAGCAGCAGACGATCTTAAAGATTATCGTGGGCGAGGCAGATATGTCGGCTTTTGATGAGTTTGTGGCAAACTGGACTTCCGCAGGTGGACAGACAATCACAGACGAGGTCAATGAAGAGCTGTCTGCAAAGTAGTAATCATACAAATATAGTAATCAAAAAAGAAATGGAGGGGGTTATATGAAGCAGGGTAATAAAGCAGCCAGCGGAGCAAAGACAGAGTTTGCGGGACGGGAGAAGAGGATGTTTCATCTGATGATGCTGCCTGGTATGATCATGCTGTTCCTGTTCGTGTTTGTACCATTATTTGGTTCTCTTATGGCATTCCAGAATTATGTTCCGGCGAAGGGGATTTTTGGTTCCAAATGGGTAGGGCTTGACAACTTTAAATTTATTTTCAGCCTTCCCGACAGCCGGCAGGTATTTGTCAATACATTGGTGATTGCTTTTGCGAAATTAATATTCAACATCATTGTTCCAGTGACCTTTGCAATCTTACTGAATGAAATTACGGTCAGTATATGCAAGAAATTTTTCCAGACAGTTGTGTATCTTCCGCACTTTCTGTCATGGGTTGTACTTGCAACAGTAGTTACTAATATGTTTTCACTTTCTGGTCCTTTCAACTCTCTGATTACAGCGTTTGGAGGAGATGCCGTTCAGTTTTTGGCAGACAATAACTGGTTCCGGAAAGTAATCGTAGCGACAGATGTATGGAAGGAGTTTGGTTATAACTCAGTAGTTTATCTGGCAGCTTTAACTGGTATAGATCTGGGACTTTATGAGGCGGCGTCCATCGACGGAGCAAACCGTTTCGAGCAGACGATTCATATTACACTGCCGAGTCTCCTGCCAACCATCATACTGATGACTGCACTGAATCTTGGAAATATCCTAAATGCCGGTTTTGACCAGGTATTTAACCTTTATAATCCGATTGTCTATGAGACAGGGGATATCATTGATACATATGTGTACAGAATTGGTATGGTAGAGAGACAGTACAGTATCGGTACTGCGGTGGGATTGTTCAAGTCCATTATCAGTTTCCTGTTGATCATGGGTGCCAATAAGGGTGCGAAGAAGCTTACTGGCAGCGGTATCTTTTAAGGAGGGATGGCATCATGAGGAAAAAAGTAAATTACACAAAAATGTTTTTCAAAGCAATCGTATGGGCAGTGGTGATTATCCTTACTTTAAGCTGTCTGCTTCCTTTGATCAATATGCTTGCGATTTCCCTCAGCGGAAGCGATGCGGTTGCTGCCAATGAAGTTGGATTCATTCCTAAGGATTTTACAGTTGTCACATACAAGAAGCTGTTGGAAGATTCACAGTTCTGGAAATCTTTTCTGATTTCTGTGGAGAGAGTGATCTTGGGATTGATCATCCTGATGTTTTTCAAAGTGAGTATGGCGTACCCTCTTTCTAAGAGAAAGAAGCGATTCCCGGCG
>JAIEEY010000365.1 GCA_029067205.1 Lachnospiraceae bacterium | reverse complement strand
GCTAAATATAAATAATAATTCATAATAACATCAAGAAAACTATCTCCTGTGTGAATCTTTAAATTAAACTCATCCTGAATATTCCAGATTGCATCTATGTATTCTTTGGCTGCCTCTGTCTTTTTTTGATTCACTAATTCTCTAAGAGCACCAATATGATTTACCATATCATGCTTAAAACGCCGTACTGCCACCGACTGCTGTAACTGGTAATCGTACTGTTGTTTTTGCATCTGCATAAAAGATTGAAGCTCTTTATTCTGCCTGTTTGACAGTATATTTTTAATGGCAAGCCCCAGCGTAAGAAAAATAGAATAAATAACTCCTGCTATACTGATAAAAAATACTGCATATGCGTCCCAGCCATACATTGCACGGTTTTCATCAAAGAATGCAAAAACAAAATTATAAAACATTTGAAAGATACTGCCTTGTATTAAAAGCGCGAACAGATATTTAGATCCTATATCACACAAATATACATCATTTTTTTTAAGAAGATGTAAATATACCAAAAGATATACCAAAAACGATATCAGATAAGCGGATTCCATCCACCATTTTATCTCTGTATCAGCAATCCCTCCGCCTATTAACACAACCTGTATCAGCATGACACTGAACGTATCGATGATTCCGGTAAAATACATGAGGGCGGCACTTAATACAATCAGATGCCCTATACGATCATCAAAAAACAAACTAATAGAAAGCACACTCCATAATATATAGGTAATTGGAGAATTTGTATCAAAATATGCATTGAAAGCACCTGCAAAAAGTACAATCAATACAGACGTACCAAGTAAAAATTTGCTTTTCCTTGGACATGATTTAAAACCGAAATAAATGATAAACAGATAAATTAAATAATTTGAAATGTTATCTACTATATAAATCATATTTGTACCCCTTGCATGCCCGGCACGCATACCAATTAATAAGCTTCCTGTTATAAAAAATCCCGTTAAACTCTATCCTGTCTATTGTATCACAATCCAGCATTTCGCAGATATAAATAAACACGTTCATATTAATGTTTTCCCTTACTAATTTAGCATCAAAACCATATAAAATCAATGCGTAGTAGCTTGAAACATCTCAACTACTACGCTTACTTTTGCCTTGTCTATCGACTCGCGCTCTTATCCAGCTGCTGAACCTTTTCCAATTCCGTTTTAGGGATAATTGCTTCGTGGCAGTCCTCTATGACTTCCTTCTGCTCCCCCGCAGAACTTCCCCTGCCTTGAACGTATCACGCGCCTGCAAGCACTTTTTTGAAATATCCCTGCTATACTTGGGAAAAATACTTCCATGTAGCTGCCGGACGGTTGAAGTTCCGTCCTGTGAAACCGTCATCCACATATAATTCACATTTGAACATACTATTCTTTTCTGCGTATTCTTTAAGCAGCAGTTTTTGGCTGCTGATACTCATGCTCTCGTTGTCTTTTCCATCTTCGAGGGATAAACTGCAATAGAGGACAGTAAGTAATGGACTGGTAGTCTTAGTTCTGTTTTTGTAAAGAAAAGATTTATCCATGAAAACACAATTAAGGAACTATTACTTCTCATATATTGAAAGGCGTACTGCAATCGCACATTTTAACGAAATGCAGTACGCCCTCCCAAATATATACTATTCTTTTGCTGTTTTTAAACGTATCAAAAATTCAGAATCTATTCTGAATCGTTCGGATTTATGATGTCACCATTTTCATCGACCTCAAAATAAAACATTGTAAATTCATAATATGTCTTTCCATTTTCGTCCCCAACATGTTTCCTTCCAGTCATTGCACGATATTTTTGGAATCTGTCTTCTGTATACGGCGACTGCATCCATTCTCCAGCACTTTCTTTGCACTCCTTTTTGTCAGGCTCCTCACAGGAAAGCTTAATTTTCGTATGATCTGAAGCCAATAGCTTCTTCACCCATATATCCCTGTAATAATAGTAGGTCTGCCCGTTTTCGTCCCCCTTGTGGTGGCGTCCGACTATGACGCTGGAAGGAGAACACTGGAAATCACTCGAACTTTCTTTCTGGCTCGGTGATATACGCACATCCGAATATACCAGCTCATACTTTGTAAAGATTAATGGGTCCTGCTCTATGAAAGTAAGAATACCACATCGGTACGATGTTTTCCCATTCTCATCTCCCTCATGCTTACGCCCGGCAAAGCACTGGCATGAAAGCACGCATTTTGCATCGCCCGTCCCTGCCACGCCTTCTGATTCCTTAAAAGACGCCATACCGAGAATTTCACTATCTATCAAGTCTCTTACTCCCACTAAAATCTTTCTTCTCTCTGCCATATTATCTCCTCCATTAAATTATTTTTTCAGTTACACTACAAATTGCCGCCGTCAGTTGTCACCCCCTTTCCTTTTCTTATTTACTACAAAAAATACACCGATCCCCATGATAATCACCAGCACGCCGATTATCATAAACCACCATGATCTCCATGCCTGCCCGATCCTGGAGCTTTCTTCTGCCATTGTGTTGCTTCCTGCTATTTCTTCCGTATCCTCGGGCTGTGCATCTTCTGAAACACTGTCACTTTCTTCTTCCTCATCTCCATCTATCGAGATCACACAATCCGATGCGTGGGTAAAGGCAAGCGATACCGTTCCGTCCTCTGCCACTATGTCCGAACAGATGAATTTAAGTTCCCCTGTTCTTTCATTGTAATAGTACAGGCTTGCGGTATGCCCTGCATTCTCTTTGCCAAGGTTTATGGAAAGCACTGCCGTGAAGCCGAACTCCCCTTCATAGGCAAGGCCCATCTGGATTCTGTATCTTTCCCCGGTGACGTTGTTCACGATATCCACTGGGACGGCACTTACTCCCGTCTTTACGGAAAAGTCAATGACGCCCGCCTTATCCGTGGTGATGCTCTTTCCGTTCACGCTCCAAATGATGCCGCTGCCCATGTCAAAGGTGATGGTGATGTCCCTGCCCTTGATGCTGTCAAAGATATCCCCTGGAACAACGGCGGTTCCGTTCATATCTACGTTGATGATGCTGCCCTCTTTAGCCTGTTCTTCCTCTGCACGGATCACGTTCCAGCCGATCTTGCTGTCTTCTCCTTTGATAAATGGCATGCCCGGATTTGGTCTGGTTTCTTCTGTACTGCCTCTGCCTGGTTCTGCTCTAGTCCCTGGTCTCACTGTATTTCCTGTTCCCGGTTTCACGGCTTCCGTATCCGTTCCCGGATTCGTATTGGTTGCAGGCGGAATGACAGGTATTTCCGGAATGGTATCTCCGCCTCCGTTATCACCGCTGTCCCCACTTCCTGAACCGCTTTCGCCCTCACCACCGTTTCCTCCGCCTGAACTGCCAGAGCTACCACTGCCTCCGCTGTTCTGCTTCGTATAGGAGACTGTTGCAAGGGCGCTGTCCGTAAACCCTTCCTTTATGGCAATAGCTTTCACTGTTGCCGGGGGGGTCAACGTAAACGCCTCTGTATAACGTGCGGATCTGCTGGTGGGTGTACTGCTGTCCGTGGTGTAATAAACCTCTGCATCCGGTGACCCGCAGGTAATAGTCACACTCACGCTGCCTGTATAGCTGCCACCTGTCGGGGTGATCACAGGTGTCTTTAACGTAAACTTTGGCATCTGTTTAGAAGCAGACACTGCGTCGCTGGTATTATATTCATCCGTTTCTTTATACCGCTTATAGCCTGTCACTGTCTCACCGACTTTTACGCCATGCTTTACGTTACTGTCCGACCAGTTTTCGCCATCATAGCTGTACTCGCAGCCCTCTGTAGGCGGTATGGTGATGGTATAATCCGTCTCCTCGTTTGCCTCATACTGGAGCGTAAATGGAGACGGCGCTTTCCTGTCCTTCTTGGCTAGGTTTATTGTTACCTTCTGCACTGATGACAGGTTATGGGTTTGTGTCTCTTTCAGCCGGATGGCGAGAGTCACTGTCTGCGATGCGTCAAAACCTTCCTGCTCTGCTGTATCCTGCCATGTGGCGCCGCCGTCAAAGCTGTATTCCGCTCCCGCTGTCTCAGTGATGGTGAGCGTTATATTTCCAGTTTCCCTGTCTGTCTTACGAGTATAGGAAAGTGCAGGCGCCGCTGGTGTGAGCTTCGGAAAGTTCACGGTAATGCTCTTTGCCTCCCCTTCCTTATAGTTTTCATTCTCCGGCATCTTTGCGGAAAATGTGACGGAAGTTCCCGGCATTATGCCCCTGAATTCATTCCCCCCTGTCCATTCATCTTCCCCTTTGCGGTAGACTGCGCCCTCCGTAGGCGCTATCGAATAAGTATACGTCTGCCCGTCATCGGTATATCTGCCTGTCAGGTCTGGTAACGTGCGTCCGGGCGCTTTCTCTATGATAAATGTTCTTGTCACCAATCCGGTATAGTTTCCTTTTCCTGTGATGGTGACTGACGCTGTTCCTGCATTCGTATTATTACTGTAGGATACAGTAAAATCATTTGCGGTCAGTGCAGCCCTGCTGTCTGAAATATAGATCCCCGACGCTGGGGTTCCGGTATTCACTGCCACCTGCGGCTTGAACTCGGAACCGATATAAGTATAAGTCCCTGCCACTTCCGATACCGTTACACCGTCCGCATTCAGGCTCCTTGGGCTTACTTTCGGAATGGCCTTTACCAATACGCTGCCATAGCTGTCACTGTCCGGCGTAAAAATAACGGTTACTTCTTCCGTTGTCCCTACGACCGGTGTTTTTCCACTGTCTGTACTGCTGACAGTCCATGTACCCGTCAGGACGGTATTCCCGCCTTTTGCAGTGCCGCCTGTGACTGTCATCTCTCCCGCACTTTGGCCGTAAATCCCGGACATTGTTGGGGCATTTGTGATGACAGGCATGGTCTTCTTTGTGGTAAAATCTGCCTGTACCACATTCCCTAAATTTCCGGCAGGTGTTCCCTTTTCCAAATTTGTAATATCCACAGCCGTGTCAACTGCGGTCACATAGACAATGTACTTCGTGTTGGGTGACAGATTTTCTGCTTCCACAGATATGCCGTCTGCCAGCATATCCGCTGATATTGTTCCACTGTCATGGGGAGCATCGGCAATGGCAGTCCCTGTTTTCCCTTCCGGCAATATCCCACCGCAGGTTACAATGATATCCTCTGCCAAAGGGGCTGTGCTGCCCTGCGGCAGAACCACATAGTAATAGCTCACCGCCTCGCTTACCGTGAAGGTAAAGCCTGCTGTCATATCTTTTATTGTATTTTCTGGTACAGTCAGTTTATCTACCGTGGGCGGCGTACTGTCCAAAAGGATGCCGTCAGTGCTGATATAGGTTACGTTTCCTGCTTTGTCCGTCAGTCTGGCATAGACCACATACTGGCTCGTATTTTTAGATACAGTGGGCTTGCTGTTGTTATATTCCGTCCAGCTGAGCCCCGCCGCTGCCAATTCGCCTGCATCGTCATACTGGGCAGATCCTGTCACAATGACATACTCGATCTTGCCAATCCCGCTTCCGCCTTTATCTTCTGCTTTTATAGTCACGGTGTAGTCCTGTACCGCGTAATGCCCGAATGTAATAAAATTGAGGACATTCTGCCACCACTTTGCGCCTATGGCGATCCCGCCCGTGGGCGGCGTCAGGTCGAAATTCACTGATATTTTCACGCCATCCGAAATATGGCCATCTTCATCCTTAAAATGCAGTGTCTTTGTCTCTGTGCCTTCCTGTGCGGATATGGTGTAAGATGACTGATATCCGCCGCCTATGGCATCGGAAACAGTATAAGTATGACCGTCTGCTGGAACAGCCGTAATAGCCACATCTCCACTGTAATACTCTTTCTTTTCATTGCCATTATAACGAAGTTCCGGGGCATCCATATAAGAAATGGTAAAACTGCCCATTTCTATCTGTGTGTCATTATAATTTGTTGCACTGGAGATCCCTGCATAAACATGGTAGGTGCCAGGTTCTACGGCCTCTGTCAGAAAATCACCTTTGTTGTCTTTTCTGTATTTTACAGTGATCTGTCCAATACCTGTCAGGCCATTTGCTGTCACACTCGCTGTTCTGGATTCTCCGGTATAAATAGAATCATTAGGCTGCATATATTGCAGATTCTCTTTTGCCACGTCCGCCTTTGCGATGGCAAATCCCTTGCTTGCACTGCCAATATAGCCGCCATTCTCAGTTGCAGTAACCATTACGGTTGCCGTCCCTGCGTTAATATTGTCGCTGGCGCTGATAGTATACTGGCTGGAGGGAATTTCAACGCCATTCAACACAACTTTCACTTGATCCGCTGTCGGTGTCTGCGGCATACCATCATATGTAAAGTCACCGTTGACAGTCACCGTTGCCTTTTCCAGACTTCGCCTGGTAATCTCAAACATCACACCGGAAGTAACTGTCAGCTCATAGTTGGAGGGGACGGCAAGCGTACCCTGGATAATCTCATAGTTACCTATTGCGCCTGCTTCTTTGTTCTTATAGGTAAGCGCGCCACTCAGCTTGTCGTCCCCAATCAGACTGGGGGTGATCATGTAGGTCAATTCCGGATCATCTGCGCCGTATTCCTTATGCTGGCCGCTGTCCGGGGTGACGGTGATTGCCAGGGGCGCGATGATCAGCGTCAGCTCCGCCTCGGCGGCAACATAGTTCTTCTGCTCCGCAAAGCTGGCTTTCACCGAATAGGTTCCCACATCCGTCGGCAGGCCGGAGATATAACTATCAGAGCCTTGTTTAGCATAGGAATAACTGACTGTCCCAGTCTCGTTGTTCACCAGCTGCACATCAGCAGTAACCGCCGCCTCTTTGCCGGTATAGGTCAGCGTCTGTGTCCTTCCGCCATTCCATGTGATCTCCGGGGTGGCCTTTGCAATGGTAAACTCCAGCCGCAACATTCCCCAAAACACACCATCAACATCAATAATAGCAAGGGTTCCCGTGCCAGCGTCTTTGTTGTAGGTGTATGTTTTAACATTTGCCACCTCTCGCGGGGTAATACCATCCACCATGAAGGTGGCTCCGGGTGTTTGCCTTGCACCGTTATAAACCAGATTGTCCGCACCGGTCAGGGAAGCGGTAAGCGTGGCTCCGCAGGCGCAAACTTTAATGTTGTATGTCGCTCCAAAATCTATGTATTCGCAATCCACTTCTTCTACAGCGCCGCAAGCCGCACAGGTCTGCGTATGCTTTAGGCTGCCCTGTACATGCGAATAACTCTGCTCCTGATAAACATGGTTCGTACACACCTTCACCGTGTAGGTGCCGCCGAGCAGCGTGGTTTGGCCATCCTCCAAAGCAACGGGCTTGCCCGCAGCGTCAAAATAGGCGTAGTACGGCTCGGTCGCAGTGCCGTGGTTCAGCAGGAGGCTGCGGAGTGACTGGCCAGAGGTGCAACTAATAGCGACTCCGCCGGTAAATTCGCCGCCGAAGAGCCGGACGGTGCTGCCATCAACAGCAAGCCCTTCCAAGGTGCCGCCGATGACCACAAGTTCGCCAGTTCCGACGACTGACACAGCAATACCGCCAAAATCGGCTGTCAACGGTTTCACCGTGCCGCTGGTGAGGGTCAGTTTTCCGCCGTGCACATCAATAGATACTCTGGAATCCCCAGTAAGGGTATAACTCCCACCGTCAAAAGTGATATTGTCGCCGCTTGACACTTCCAGAACCCTACTGGCCGTCACATCCGCCAGCAGGGTGACAGTGGCAGTTTTGCCCTTCGCCGCCGCCCAGGCATCGTCAATGGTGTCATAGTAGGTGGTGTCTTTGTCGATCTCCACCTGCGCCACATCTCCCTCAGTTGGCCCTTCGATGAACGTGGGTGCGTAGGCTGCGTCCAGTGCTGCTTGCAGCTCCAAACAGCAGGAAATGTCGATCTGCTCCTGTTCTTCCCCAGTCAGTTTCCAGTAGAGGTCAAGGATTTCATCAAGCCGCGCCCGCACTTCTTCCGCATTGTTTTCTGTAATTCGGCGGGGCAGGGCGGCGAGCAAGTCTTCGATTCGACAGAGCTTGCACTCATAAGTACACGGGCTTCCCTCCCCGTCCTCTAACGCCCTGCTATAACCACAGTCCTGCGTATGCTCTTTGTGATGGGCGCAGAGATTGGTACTGGCATCCTCTGTGTATGTATCCCTCTGTTCTGTGTCCTCTTTATTTTCCTCAGCGCTGTTTTCTGTTTTCTCTCCCTTACAGCATGAAAGGTCTGCAGCTTTTGCTCCGCATACGGGACAATCCCCATTGATACTGTCCTCCGTGCATAATGTCCCACAGGTACATTCCTTTGTATCTTCTTTTTGTGTGGGGACAGTTTCTTCCTCTGCCGGTTGCTGAGCATCCGTTTCCGTATCCCCTGTATCATCGTCCCCAGTTCCTAGCTTATTCGTATCATTGTCCTCTGCTTCCGATTCCTGCATTGCTTCGGTTTTCGCTCCCGTTTCCTCTGCTGCATTATCTGCCGCCAGCACTGTGACGCTTTCAGAAATATCTTCCGTCTGCGCGTCCTCCGCCACTGCTGCAGATGCCATTCCCGGCATGGTGAAGAGCAGGGCTGCCGCAAGCACGGATGCAAAAACACGTTTCCTTATCTTTCTCATATCTGCCTCCTGTTTTCCTGCGTAAGAAGTACTTCTCACGCTTCTATTTTTCACGGGAACCTTCATTGTTATCAAATCCCCCTCTCTCATTCTCCTTACCGTTTTCCGGAAAGCATTTCATATTCCTTATCACTCTTTGTATAAACCACAGCGTCCATTTCAACTAACCCTCTTATCCATCGTTACAACCATGCCCCCCATACTCTGCGGACAGATTACCGGACGCAGAAAGACCGCCGGAGGCGGGGATTCCGCAGAATGGCATCACAGCCCTTCTGGAAATCCCCGCCTCCGGCGGTTTTTCTTATTAAAAGCACTATATGCAAATAAACATGACAAAAAAACAGATTTATAACGTCTGTCTGTCTGTCTGTATTAAAGAAAATAATTCACTCCGACGGTACAACTAAAACA
>JAIEEY010000364.1 GCA_029067205.1 Lachnospiraceae bacterium | reverse complement strand
CCCATGCTTCGGGCAATCAAAAAATAAGCTGCTCAAAAAGGGATTGAGGCATATATTTCACTGGAAGAGCGGATGGCGTGCGGTGTTGGTGCGTGTCTCGGATGTTTTGTGAAGACGAGGGAGGTCGATCATCATTCCCATGTAAATAACGCGAGAATCTGCACGGACGGACCAGTTTATGCCACAGAGGAAGTGGAGATATAGAGGAGAGAGTACAAACGCCCAGATTCGTGGGAGTTGGCAGCATGGAGGGAAAGGAATATGTTAGATACAAAGATCAATATAGCAGGTGTCACCTTCAAAAATCCTGTGATGACAGCGTCAGGAACGTTTGGCTCCGGCATGGAATACGCTGAATTTGTCGATTTGAACTGCCTTGGTGCAGTAGTGACAAAAGGTGTTGCTAATGTGCCATGGGAGGGAAATGCGACACCGCGCGTTCAGGAGACATACGGGGGCATGCTCAATGCAATCGGGCTGCAAAACCCTGGAATTGATGTGTTTATTGAGAGGGACATCCCGTTTTTGCGGCAGTATGATACGAGGATTATTGTCAATGTCTGCGGGCGCTCTGTGTCAGATTATGTGGAAGTTGTGGAAAAGCTGGCAGATCAGCCAGTGGACATGCTCGAGATCAACGTATCCTGCCCCAATGTCAAGCATGGAGGGATTGCCTTTGGACAAGATCCCAAGTGCCTATTTGACATTACGAAAGAAATCAAGGCAAAGGCAAAGCAGCCGATTATCATGAAATTGTCACCGAATGTCACGGATATTACAGAGATGGCAAAGGCGGCAGAGGCAGCTGGAAGCGATGCGATTTCATTGATCAATACGATTACAGGCATGAAGATCGACATCCACAAAAGAACCTTTGCGCTGGCGAACAAGACAGGAGGGCTTTCCGGACCTGCGATCAAGCCAGTAGCAGTGCGCATGGTATATCAGGCGGCAAACACTGTAAAGATACCGATTATCGGCATGGGCGGCATCGCGAATACGGAGGATGCGATTGAGTTTATGCTTGCAGGTGCGACTGGTGTTGCTGTCGGGGCGATGAACTTTGTCAATCCGTACACGACAACGGAAGTCGTAAAAGGAATTGAGAATTACATGCGGCAGTATGGTATCCAGAAGTTGAGTGATATCATCGGAACAGTGCAGTGAGAAAATACTATCACCATTCCAGATACTGAGGACGGCGCCCAAGCTTTGTGTTTTTTAGATTCTGCAGATGATCATTGAGTGATTTGTAGTATTCGTACTTGCTGATGCGCAGCTGTTCTCCGGTAGTGAGCATCACATAATCCCGGCTGTATCCGGAGATACAGCTGGCATTGACCAGATAAGATTTATGGATGCGCAGAAACCGACAGTTTTTCTGACGGAGAAGTGTCTCCACCACATCGAGTTTCTGGTAAAATGTGTCGCGGCAGTTTGCGGAGATAATGTGGGTGCGTCTTCCCTCAGAAGCAAAATAACGGATTTCGTTTACTGGAACATGGTAGTACTCCGGCCTGACATAGTACGAGAAGGAATCAGAATCGTCAAGAATTGTTTCATAGGCGAGTGCGGCGTAGGTCCACAGATGTTTCCGGCTTTTGTCCGGCATGACATACATTGGTTCTAACAGTACATCTTCAGCGGGAGGAATATAATCGTGTCCTCTTGTGATGATAGAGATCAACTTTTGATTCTCACGTTTGGCTTTTATGACAGTGTTGCGCATCAGTACATCATTTTTTTCCATATCATAAAAAAGGATATCAGGGCAGTTGCAGTCAATACAGCGCTGAAGCTCATAGGCATTATGGTAGCACATCACAGCGATTTCCACTTCGCGCTGCCGGAAATATTTCAATATTTCGTTTTTTACGAAATCCAATTGTTCATCACACTCATAACAAAAAGCAAAATTTATCATGTCAATAAGTCTCCTTGGTAAATATAGTTGAAAGCTGTGTAACTATGAAGGGCCAATCGTTACGTTACAAAGCTGTTTCGCAAAAGTAAATATATACCGAAAAGGAGGTGGATGGCATAGTACATTAGTACCAATTTGATATGTTTTTCATTTTTGTTTGCATATTCATAATGAAAGCTCTCTGAGAATATACATTAATACAACACATCTTTGCAGGAGCGTCCACCATGACACGGATATCAAATATGCTGATACCAGCGCTGATTTTCTATATTGTAGCAATGGGATTGTCGCAGAAGAGGGACATCTATGCGAGTTTCACCAAGGGCGCAAAAGATGGCATGAAGACAGTGGTCGGGATTGTGCCAACGCTGATCGGACTGATGATCGCGGTGGGAGTGCTTCGGGCATCGGGCTTTCTGGAGTTTGCAGGCGGGCTGATCGGGCATGTCATATCCCTGTTTTCCAGCGATTTTCCCAATGAACTGGTGTCGCTTTTTGTGGTAAAGCTTTTCTCGGCGTCAGCAGCAACAGGACTTGCACTTGATATTTTTAAGGAATATGGTACAGATTCCTTTGCAGGACTTGCGACATCGCTTGCGCTTGCCAGTACTGAGACGGTTTTCTATACAATGTCGGTCTATTTCATGGCTGCGAAGGTCACAAAGACGAGATGGACGCTCATGGGGGCGCTTCTGTCCACATTATCAGGAATCGTGGCAAGTGTTGTTCTCGCGGGCATTTTAGTGCGTTAAATTGAAAAAAGTGACAGGGTAATATTGTGCAATTTTCATGATTTTTTCGACAATTTCCATAATATTATTGATAATAAAGTCAGTAAGTACTATACTTTTTATATAGGATAAATAATTTGTCTGTAATAAGGGAAATGCTGACGGGGGGACGGAGGAAGAGATATGCGTGTATTTAGAAACATGAGCGCTCGTTACAAGATCATGATACTACTGATCACATTGTCAGTGGTCATACTGCTTATGGGAGTGACGAGCTACACTGGTATGAATAACATTATGGATGCGAGTACATCCATATCAGGAAACTATGCAAGATGTCTGGATATGGTGGGGGATTTCAATGCAGACTTCCAGCATATGTCACGCATTGCATACAACCATATTGTGGCGAATGATGAGACTACATACAGGGAACTGGAAAATGAGGTACAGGAAGTTTTGGCTGATATACAGTTAACGCAGGAACAGTTTGAGCAGTTGTTGGATGTAGGTACAAACGAAGAAGATCTGTACGAGCAGCTCTTACAGGTACTTGATGCGTTTGAGGCAAGCTTTCAGGAACTGATGCAGCTCAGCGCCAGCGGCGATAATGCGGGAGCGACAGTAATCGCAAATGGAGCTCTGACCAATGATATGACTGCTATGAATAATTGCCTTTCACAGCTTAGGGAATATGAGATGGCAGCGGTGCTTGCTGCTGTTGCAGAGAACGAGCGTGTATATAAGGCAGTTGTCACTACGGGGATCGCCTTTATGATCCTTGGTCTCCTCATGACACTTGGATCGATCATCTTATGCAATATTGAGATCGTCACCCCGGTTCTCAGGATCAACAGAGAACTGACGGGAATGGTTGGCGATATTAACAAGGGCAGGGGTGACCTGATCAAGAGAGTTACCATTGCAGGCAGGGATGAGATCGGACGTCTCTCTGTCAGCATGGATATGTTTATTGTGACGCTGCAGGGCATTATGGGCAAGATCACGGGAAATGCTGCCAATCTTGATGCGATCGTGACACAAGTATCAGAAAATGTGTCCTCGGCAAATGGGAGTTCGTGTGATATCTCTGCGGCGATGGAGGAACTCTCCGTATTCATGGAGGAGATAGCCGCCACAGCGTCCAATGTAAACAGCATGGCAGGCGATGTGGATGAGAATGTCAATGAACTTGCAGATGCATCTGGAAATCTTCAGGACTATGCCAATGAGATGGAAAAAGGGCAAGTGAGCTCGAGAGCAAAGCAGTTTCCAATAAGAATAATACGAGCAGTGTCATAGAGGAAATACTGGATTCATTGAAAAAGGCAATGGAACTGGCAGACAGCCACCAGATAGGAACGGATCTGGTGACTGTCTGTAAATATAAGAATCATAATTACGGTTCCATTGTGTAAAAGGATTGTATCATGAACAAAATATTGATTATTGAGGCTGACTTTAAGCTGGCAGAGAGGCTGTGCATGGCGCTGACCGACAACGAGACACATGCATTTAGCTGCGGAACGCTTGAGGCGGCTGTTGCTTTGCTGGAAAGCGAACAATACCAGCAGATTATCATTGACACAGAACTTCCGGATGGGGATGGAAATGACCTCATATATGAGTTGGGACTCGGCGTCTATGAATCAGATGATGTTCCTGTTATTCTTGTAGTCTCCAATGAAACGAAACCCGATGTGGCGGAGTTGAACAAACGGGGAATCGCGGATTATATCACCAAGCCTTTCAGTGTATCTGTTCTCAAGGCTAAGGTATGGACACAGTTCAAGCGCGGAAAGAGAAACTCCAGCTTCCGCGCGATCAGCAGGTTTGAGGCAATCGGCGCGGGCAGCCGGAAAAGTGTTATTGGCGAACATATTGTGGAAATAGATGATTATTTATTTGATTTTGACAGCAGGGAATACAGTGTTGCGGGCAAAAAAGTGCGGCTCAACAATGTGGAACAGTGCCTGCTGCGCAATTTGGTAGAAAATAAGGGAATTGTGCTCAAGAAAAAGGCTTTGGTAGATAAACTGAGGTCGGAGAGCAGGATGTTATATATAGATGAGACGACATTGGCAGAGGTGGTGCATATGCTCAGCAACAAACTGGATGCACGCAATTATATCAAGACAGTGTACGGTATCGGTTACTTGTGGGCGCTGGCAGAGGACAAAAATAAGAGTTCCTAAGGAAATATGCCGGCAATACGGAGGATTATGGGTTGTTATGAAAGACCGGAATACTGACCCGCGCTTTGAGCTTCTCAGCAGTGAAAAAAGTGAGAAGGGCGGGGAAAGTCTGGAGACGATGCGGTTTCCGGGCAAAAAGGTTTTCGTGGTGGATGACAACGAGATGAATCTGGAGGTGATCGCCTCTATACTCGAGATGCTGGACATAGAAGTAAACCGTGCAAACGGGGGACAGGCTGCGGTTAATCATTTGGATGCGGAGGTGTATGACCTGATTCTGACAGATGATATGATGTCAGAAGTCAGTGGTACGGATTTGATGAAGTACCTTCATGAACATGAAGGAAGTGCAAGCCACAGCACACCGATCGTCGTGCTGACTGCGAATGCCATTGCTGGTGCGCGGGAGGATTACATCAGGAAGGGATTCGACGACTTCATGACGAAACCGATTGATGTGGATGTTTTGCAGAAAATACTAATGAAATATTTAAATTAGATGATTTTTTCGTGAAAAAGACGGTTTTTTAATAATTCTTTAATTTTTTATAAAAAAACATTGACTTTTCTATCAAAAAAACGGACAATAATACATAATGAATTTTAAGCAATTATTACATTGTATATAAGAAAGAGCATCGCTTTGTGTGGTCTTTCGTTTGCAAAAACGTGCGTATTCAATTTATATAATTCAGGATGGTAACGGAGGGATTCGATGTGTTAAAAAAGGAAATAGTGGTAAGGGAAATTGAGAAAAAGTATGATCATCCACTGGCGGAGATTGTTCAGATCGCAAGCCAGTACAAGAGTGAGATTCTGTTGGAGTATGACAAGTACAGGATCAATGCGAAGAGTATCATGGGGATTATTGCGTTTAACCCTTCCGAGGGAATGAACGTGACAATTGCCGCTGACGGAAAGGATGAAAGCGAGGCAGTCGAGGCGCTTGAGAAGTTTTTTATATGTCAATAGGAACGGGAAGACACAGGCTTTGTTTATAGTCTGTGCCTTTTTTTGCTGATTTTGCGACAAAAAATATACAATTGGGAAAATTTGTGCTATACTAATAAAATAGACTCTTAAAAAGTAAGAAGGTGACTGTTAAATTGGAGTTCAGGCAGAGGGCTGGTAGAAACATCATCAAGCCAGTAAGAATCTCCATAAGACCGGCATACCGTGATGAATGGGACGATGCTATGGCACTGGCGTGGCGTACTTTTATGCAGTTTGAGGCGCGTGACTTTACACCGGAGGGCGTCGAGAGTTTTCAGGATTTTATCACGGATACAGTGCTGTACAGGATGTTCGTGCTGGGGGCGTATCAGCTCTTTGGCGCGTATGACAGCGGCAGAATGATAGGAATGCTCAGTCTCAGGGGAGAGACACACATATCACTCCTTTTTGTGGATGAAAAATATCACAGAATGGGAATCGGCAGAGGGCTGATCGAGTACGTAAGCAAATATGTCCTGACAGAGGAGGGACATGGCAGCATCACAGTGAATGCAGCTCCTTATGCAACGGGATTCTACCACCGCATGGGATTTGTGGACACCAACACAGAACAGGCATGCGATGGAATCCGGTATACGCCGATGAAACGCAGTATTACATTATAAGAATACAATATTAAAAGAGGTGGGAAAATGGCAGTAGAATATATCACAAGCAGAAATCTGGCAGATCTGATTTACGAGACAGTGAGATTGATGAACAAATCCATGGCGCATCATGGCATGCGGGTGAGCTACATCATGGCAAAGATGTTGGAGACACAGGGAACATACGAAAAATATGAGATTGCAGATTATATGGTGCTGGCGTTGCTCCATGATATCGGGGCGAACAAGACGGACGATGTACGTAAACCGCTGACCTTTGAGGCGAAAAATTCGACACCGCATTCCGTGTATGGATATCTTTTCCTGCGCTATCTCTCTCCGCTGGAGGAACAGTCCAAGATGATTCTCTATCATCATATGGATTACAGCAAGACAAAGGACATGGATTACAGGTACCGTTTTGAGCTGGAGGTCTTGAAAGTTGCAGAGATTATGGACATCTGGCAGAGATCCTTTGGAGCAAAATTTGATTACAGAATAATCGAAAAGTATGCTGGAACAAAATTTGATCCAAAAGTATGCCAGCTGCTTGCAAAGACCGTGGAGGAGCATGATATTTTCACAAAAATAAGAGACAACAGTTACAAGGTGGAATACAGTGAGAGTCTTGAGTACATACTACTGTCGGATATCGAGAAAGAAAAGTATCTGAAGATGCTCATGTACTGTACTGGTCTTAAGGAGGAACAGATGGTATCAGAGACCGTGGCGACGATCTATGTGTGTCGTGAGCTTGGCAGGAAGCTGAAACTAAGCGAGCTTGACAAGAATGAGGTGTACTATGCTGCGCTGCTTCACGACATCGGGATGCTTGCGATTCCAAGAGAACTGCTGGATGCGCCGAGAACGCTCAGCGAAGAGGAGAAGAATCTGGTAAAGACACATGTGGATATCATGGAAAAGACACTGGAAAACAAGCTCTCCAAGGAGATCATACGGATTGCGGCAGGGCATCATGAGCGATTTGATGGGAGTGGGTATCCCCGCGGACTGAAAGCGAGTGTGATGGGCGAGAAGGAGGCGATCCTGCAGATATCGGAACAGGTAGTCAATGCGATGGAGCCAAAGCCTTACAGGGAGGCATACACCAAGGAGGAGATCGTCGACGAACTCAACAATGGTATCATTTCTGGAAAATATGAGGGGATTGTGGCAGATACTTTCCTGAAACACTATGATGAGATCATGGACAAGGCAAAGCAGAAGGCGGATATGGCACTGGTGACACACCAGAAATTGCAGCGCAATTACAATCAGGTATATTCAAGCCTGAGCTAAGGAACTGTGATAAAGATTTAATACTTTATTTGTTGAAATACCATATAAAACAAACTATAATACTCTTTATGGTGTTTTATTACAAGGGAAAAGTCAAAACGAGAGGAGAATTATAGTATGTTTAAGCTTGACAGTCCATTAATGAATTTTCTGAATAAAGTAGCAGATATTATGATACTGAATTTTTTGTTTTTTATTTTCTGTATTCCGTTTTTTACGATTGGGGCAGCTTTTTCCGCAGCATATTATATGGGGTTTAAGATGGTAAAAAACGAAGAGACCTATATTATAAAGGGGTTTTGGAAAGCGTTTCGGGAGAATTTTAAGCAGGGGACAGCGATCTGGATAATCCTTCTTGCGGTCTTCGGGGTTTTGGCAGCAGACTACCACATTATGGCATATTCTGGAATTGAATTTGCCCAATGGATTCGGATTGCCATGATCGCAGTGACGATCGTTGTGCTTATGGGAGTAGTGTTTATGTTCCCTCTTCAGGCGCGTTTTATCAATCCGGTCAAAAATACGATAAAAAATGCATTTTTGATGGCGCTTTCACACCTGCCAACTGCATTTTTGCTCGTCGCGGTCTATGCAGTACCTATTGTGATTCTTTACTTCATACCACAGAGTCTGCCAGTGCTCATAGCGTTGGCATTTGGCGTTGTGATTTATATCAAATCGTTTTTGCTGCTGCGTGTATTTAAAAAGTATGAGGACGCACTGGTTGACAGGAATCAGGAAACATCACATGAAACAGATGATTCGGAAACCGACAGCGGAATCTTTGCAGAGAGTGACCGGATCGAGCGTGAGAACAAGACAGTGAAGGTATTTCGCAACGGAAAATTTGTGGAAGTGCCTGAAAGTAGTCTTAAAAATGATTCAACCGTGCATAAATAATCTTTTTAATTAGTAAAACTGTACAGAATTAACAGAGTTGGTTGGACAAAATGCTTACATGAAATGACAAATTATGGCTCTTTTGGTGACTTGTAAGCAATTGTTACATAAGTATTAAAAAATCTTTGTGGATTTATGGTATAGCAATTTAGATAAAATTATTCTATACTTATAACATACAAAAACAATTTGTTGAAAGAGTGTTCGCAGTGTCCATATTAATTGCACCGAAACAAAATAAACAAAAATAGGGTGGCATTTAAATTATGGAAGTTTTATT
>JAIEEY010000363.1 GCA_029067205.1 Lachnospiraceae bacterium | reverse complement strand
CCGCGGTCATGCCGCCCACCACCGCGAGAGCAAGAAGCACGGCTACGCCCAAGCACAGCAATGCTTTGAAGAAGTTTTGCCTTATTAACGCCATAAGGAATTTCGGTTATAACAATATTTTTGCGGTGTTGCTTGTGATATTTAAGATAGGTTGCTATAATAAAATCATCAGGAAAGAATTAAGAACATTTGAATCTATTTAAGGATAAATGATATAAAAATATGTAGGGAAACGGAGAATGATGTATACAGAACGGGATTTGGTAAGGATTTCCAAGAGGGAGAATAACAATAAAAGAAAATATCTGGTGGTGAATAGGCTTCAGGGAAAACATATTCCAGTAAAGCCTCACAAGGCGCTTGCAATGTTTCGTGCTTTGGCAGATACATTAAAAGGTAAATATGATAAAGAAACGTTGCTGGTGATCGGCTTTGCGGAGACGGCGACGGCAATCGGTGTGGCGGTGGCGGCGGAGCTTGGCGCAGATTATATGCAGACGACGAGGGAAGCTGTACCAGCTGTCGAATATCTGTATTTTTCGGAGGAACACAGCCACGCCACCGAGCAGAAACTTGTCAAAGACGATATCGACCGTGTGATCGATACGATCGACAGAATTGTTTTCGTTGAAGATGAGGTCACAACAGGGAAAACAATTTTGAATATTATTAATATTCTGAGAAAGCAATATTCGGAAAAGATAAAGTTTTCTGTCGCTTCTATATTAAACGGAATGGATGAAACAGCATTGGCAACCTACCAAGAGCAGGGTATCGAGCTCTTCTGGCTTGTGAAAACGGATCATACCGCTTACACGGAAATTGCAGAATCTTATAAGGGAGATGGCAGTTATATCATATGTAAAAATGACACAACTGTCATGGCTCAGACTAAGAATAAGATTTTACAAAAAGATGTATCAGGTAAAAAGGCAGTGGAGTCAGAGGAAGTAAACAGCCCCATGATATGCTGCATAAATCAGATAAAAATGAATAGGCATATGGATACCCGCCGAATCGTCAACTCCATAGAATATGCAAAGTATTGCGAATCACTGTATCAGGAAATAATTAATCAGATCAATTTAGGCGGTACACAAAATATGCTTGTGCTCGGAACAGAAGAGTATATGTATCCGGCTCTTTTTGTTGCGAGGAAGTTCGAGCAACAGCGAAAAGATGTCCGATTCCACGCAACGACGAGAAGTCCCATCGCGGTGAGCACGGAGGAGGATTATCCGTTTCACACAAGATACGAACTCTATAGCCTGTATGACAGCAAGCGGACAACTTACGTCTATGACTTACAAAAATATGACACAGTTGTCATTCTTACTGATGCAAAGGGGGATATTGCAGAAGGGATTTGTTCGTTAGTTAATGCGTTAAAGTTGTGCGGAAATGAGCATATTGTTTTGGTGTGTATGACTAATGCGTGCTTTTTCTCCGCGTGTATAAATAAAGGAGGGGACTGCATGTAGTCCCCTCTCTAAAGAAGTTCTTCAATGATACATTGATGTTCCTTTTTTGAGGTGTCATAGCTGATTCCGACAAGAAGGATTGTAGTTACATTTTCTTTTTTCAACTTCTCACTGTACTCTTTTTCTTTGATTTGGGCAATTGCGGCAGCTGGGGTGTCGTTGGCTTTTAATTCGATAATGATTCCGGGCAGATTTTTTCGCCTTGGGTAAAAGAGAAAATCTGCGAAACCCTTACCGCTTTTTTCTTCTCGTTCGATTCGGTATTTGTTTCTGGCGGAAAGGTATGCAAGTGTTACCACACAGGAGAGGCTGTTCTCATCGTTGTATTTCAAAATTGGCAGCTCGCTGTTGTGGATATTGTGAAGATAGGATGACACGATATCGCTTCTTTGTTTTAAAGTGGCATCAAGCACTTCGCTGGAATTTCTGACAAGTTCTGCCACATAGCCGAAATCATCGTCTTCAAGGGCATTCTCAAATTCAATCATAAGTTCTTTGTTTGGAATCCGGAGTTCCCCTTCGCAGTAGGATAGTAGTCCATAGATGATCATTGCCGAGTAAATATCCTTTTTGTTAGCAGGATGTTCCTGCCCGGCACTATATTCCTTTTTGATATCAATTCTGACAGAAGTGTCATTAACCATCTCGATCACATCATCTCTTACTTCATCGATATTATACTTTAAAAAAAACAAGACCTCGTCCATTTTACCGGTTCTTGTCCAATAGCTTTGACATGTCTCGTCCTCTAGGGCGCATACGACAGACCGGGGATTGTACAGCTGCGCCCCGTTTCTGGTTTGGTATCCATTGTACCAGTCACGAATCTCGTCCATGGTCAGCGCTGTCTGTTTTTTGCAGAGCATTTCAACTTCCTCCTCGGTAAAACCGAAATATGCGTCAAAAAGCGGATCTCTGAGCATTGTATACTCTTTGAACATGTTCAGCGCAGAGCCCGTACTGTATTTTTTTATGGGCAGAACTCCTGTCATATAGGTGAGTGCCACATAGGGTTTATCTTTGAGCAGGTTCCGCAAAAATTCCAGAAAATCGCCATGATGCTCAAAATATAGTTCATGGCTGAATATATAATCCCATTCATCGATGATAAAAATGAATTCGTCATCTGTGGCAGCCAGAGCATCAGATGCTTTTTCAAATTCCTTATCCTGGAGTGTGGGATAGGCCTCCTTGATGTCGTTGATTACAGCATTGTTGAACTGTGCGATGTAATCTTCGTATCGGCTTCTGTCAAGTGGAATTTCGTTCAGACACAGATTGATGACATTGTACTGATTCAAATGTGTTGTGTAAGTTTCCGCCCTGCTGACTTTCAATCTGTCAAACAATGGCTTGGAATCATGCGCCCTGCAATAATATGCACCGAGCATATTGAGCACTGATGTCTTGCCAAAGCGGCGTGGTTTTGTGATGCAGATATAACGGTTTTTGGTTTTGATTCGCGTGTTTATGGTTCCAATGATATCGGATTTGTCAACAAAATAATAGTCGTTGACCAGCATATGGAAATCCTTGTATGCAGATTTGGTGTTTAAACAGATAGCCATAATATCCCTCCGACTTGATAAATTCGGAAAACAGTTTCTGTTTATCATTATACAGTGTAATGTATTTTACTACAAGTGAAAATTGGAGTGTATATTGTGAACTCAAAAAGCATTTCTTTAAGATCGAGGAATGGAATATAAACTGAGAGAGTGAAAAAAAATATTTAGTGTGTTTTGGGACAGAAAAACAGGAGAAACCAAGGCGATTATGCAGATGACATAATATGATTGCAGGAAAAGTTTATTGAGATGGATATATAAAATACAAGATATAGTTGACAAAAGGGCAAAAAGTGAATAAAATAAAGAAGTACTTATGAGGAAAATGAAAGTATAATACTTTGGGAAGGAGGAGATTATAATGGAGTGGGGTACAGGTGCTAAGGTCTGGCTTTGGATTGTTTTGATAGTGAATGCGTTGTCCTGCATTTCTGTTGCGCTTCTTGTATTGGTTTCACCGTTGCTGGCGATCATCACCCTCGTAGTGGAAGTAGTCCTGATCGTGGGCGTGATACTGCTTTTGTTCAAGCAGCAGAAAATGGGCTTTTATTTGCTTTGTGCAAGTTCTGTTCTTTCAGCAGTGTTCAACGTGATATTAGGTACAGGAATTGTGCGCGCAGTGATCAGCGCAATCTTATTCCCATTAATTACATATCTGATCATTAAGAGCCATTGGAATGAACTGGCTTAATCGGCCGAAGGAAATAGTAGTCGGAGAAAAATAGGGACTCGTGCACGGAGAAGATCTGTGGACGGGTTTCTTTTATGCACACGGGCACCCGAAGGAAAGATGTCAGCTGCATCGGCGGGATTGCACAGGGCGTGTAAGGAAACAGCAAAGGAGAGATCCACATGAGAAGTTCATACAGGGAAGAGGACGTGACATTGCTGCTGAAGGATATCACAGGTCTGGTAAAACCTCAGCCTACAGAGGAGCGTGAGCGGTTGATCCAGTCAGGAAAACATTACAGCGAGATGCTTCCGATTGAATATGTACCAACGCAGAAATACATGGAAGTATACAAAGAAGCACTTGAAAAGTATGCCAGACCGACAGCTATGGCTGTGGGAAAGCTGTCAGACAAGATCATACAGGCAAGAGGAAAAGATGTGGTGCTGGTATCACTTGCAAGAGCAGGGATTCCGATTGGAATTCTCGTAAAGCACTATATCGGTCAGAAATATCAGGTGGATGTTCCCCACTATTCGATCTCCATTATAAAAGGAAGAGGGATTGACGATAACGCCATGAAATACCTGCTTGAGCGGTATCGACCACAGCAGCTTCTCTTTCTGGATGGCTGGATTGGGAAAGGCGCGATATTGAACGAACTGCAAAAGGATATCGAGGCGTATGAAGGTGTTTCGCCGGATATTGCTGTCGTGGCGGATCCGGCAAACGTGACAGAGCTGTGCGGAACACATGATGATATCCTGATACCAAGCTCCTGTCTGAATTGTACTGTCTCTGGGTTGGTGAGCAGGACTTTTCTGCGGGATGACATCATTGGTTCAGATGATTTTCATGGCGCAGTTTATTATGGAGAGCTGGCGGATTCGGATTTGTCTTATGAGTTTATCGATGCGATAGAGCGGTATTTTGAGATTGACAATATGTTAAAAGAAAATTGTACGATGCAGTCGCTGCCTGTCGGCAAGTCGGCGAGCGGTTATGGTGTTGACGAAGTGAGGGCACTTGCTGAGGTATTTAATGTGGCTGATATCAATCTCATCAAGCCTGGAATCGGGGAGACGACACGCGTACTCCTGCGGCGGGTTCCATGGAAAGTGTTGATTGATGAAAAATACAGACAGAATCCAGAACTCAATCATATCGTAAGGCTTGCCGAGGAGAAAAATGTTCCAATTGAATATTATCCGTTAAAACATTACAAATGCTGTGGCATAATCAAGAAATTGGCAGAGGCATAAAAGGGACATGGATAGATGGAGGTCAAATATGATAAGAGTATGGTTTAATCACTGGTTTAGCACGTCCTATAGACTAATAGAACTGATGAAAGAGGACACTCACGAACAGATTTATGTGGTTGGGAGCAATCGGCAGAAAGATTCTGTCATACAGAAGGTCTGTGATGAGTGGTATGAGGAACCGGATATTGACAATGAGGACTACATAAAATATTGTCTTGATTTTTGTGTACAGCATGACATACACGCATTTGTGCCGCGCAGAAAGATGGTGGAGATCAGTCAGAATATCGAGCGTTTTGAACAAATTGGAGTAAAGGTCATGGTGGATGATCATGCCACAATACAGCTTCTAAACGATAAAGCAGATGCTTACCAGGTTTTTAAAGACTGCAGCGAGCTGCATATTCCTGACTTTCACATTGTCAATAGTCTTGGTGAGTTTGAGCAGGCATACAGGAAGCTCAGGGAGGAGTATGAGCAGGTATGTGTCAAGTTTGTGAGGGATGAGGGCGGGATGAGCTTCCGCAAAATCGCGGAGAATGTTGACCGATTCAAGCAGCTTAGAGTATATCAGGGAAGTGGGATTTCGTATGAAATGTTGTCAGAAGCACTGAGCAGCACTGCCAGGTTTGATGATCTGATGGTGATGCCATATCTTTCGGGAAATGAGATCAGTGTGGATTGTCTCCAGACAGGCAGAGGACTGATTGCGATACCGAGGAATAAGGGCGCCGCAAGACATGAGCGTGTGGAGTACAATCCAAAGATCCTGCAGATGACCGACACCATCATGCAGCGGATTCACCTAAAATACCCATGTAATATTCAGTTTAAATTGCAGGGTGACATTCCTTATCTGCTGGAGATCAACACCAGAATGTCCGGCGGGCTTCAGATGAGCTGTCTTGCGGCACAGGTCAATATCCCTAACATTGCCCTCAATAAGTTGTTTGGTCGTGAGATAGACTGGACGATGGACCGAACCGAAAAGACAGTCTCCTATATAGAGCTGCCCCGGATTATCAGTTAATAATTTTTAACCCCAAAATACTCTGCCATGAGCAGGGTGCGCAGCGCCCAGTGAGAGTGCGTCTTATACTCGTTCATGCGTTCTCTGCTCGTGCTGCCAGCCACCAGCGAATGGGAGGATTTGTCCCAGTTTAGAACCGCAGCTGCGTCCTGATAGTCGCTTTCTGAAACCTTGTATGCTTCATTGACGACTGCGATCTGGCTGGGATAGATGACAGTCTTTCCGACAAAGCCGCAGAGCTTGTCGTCAGCAATCTCGTGGTATAATCCTTTTTCCCAGTTATGGCTGTGATAGTATTCCCACACTGGGCCAGAGACAACATAATCCATGCCATAGACCGTTATGATGTCAGAGAAAATATTGGCGATCGGGCGGATCTGGTGTATGGATTCGTCGTCGTGTCTTCGGAATCCAAATGCATGGCAGAGGTCGTTTCCGCCGACACGGATATTCAGCACCCTATCTTCAATCTGATCGAGTTTTTCCTTTAATGTGTATAAAATTTCATATCGATTCCGCAGGTCAATGATGCTTGGGCTCTCAAAAATCGGCATAGTGTATACCAGTTCACTGGAGGTTTCGTTTACACGGATGATTTCCTGTATGTACTCTCCGGCATTTTCGAGTGAAAATTTTGGAAGGATGTAGCCTTTTATAAGTTTTGCACTTGTGCTTAAAGCCTTGTGCAGTCGTCTGATCTGACGGGCATTTCGCACACGCACAAAGATTTTGGGTATATAAAAATCTTTCACTTGTGACTGCTGTTCCAGCCGGTGCAGCGAGTCTGTCAATATATGCTCTGCCTCCGCCACGCAATCATCGCGTATGGTGTCCTCGAGGCACATTGCAAGTGAGTATTTTGTACCAAATCTGTTGTTGATGATGGAATCGACAATTGTCTTTTTGTTAGCGGGGCAGTACAAAAGTGCTCCAACGCTATAGTACAATAAAGAATTGTTCATGATAAATATCTCCTAATAGAAATTCTGTCCGCATGAAAATGTGATAAAGAGTGATAATCCAAACAAATACACTATAGCACACATTTTGATAAAATGGTAGATAAAGAAATAAATATGTGTTATAGTAAAATTGTTGTTACTGTTCACTCCCCAATGTCATTTAGTTAAGCAAGTGCATTAAAAATGCCTTATTT